>JAPDJZ010000159.1 GCA_029258815.1 archaeon | reverse complement strand
CGAGCGTTATTACGCGGATTACCCCCACCCTAAAGCGCTTCATGCCGACCTCAGGTAATCTAAAGCTATCCCGGCGTAAACCTTGCACGCTTTAACAACGTCCTCCGCCCTGACCCTCTCGTTATAGCCGTGGATCACCTTCACCTCCGCCGGCCCGTAGTGGATCGTCGGAACGCCCTTCCCGCGGTAGAACCTCGCATCGCTCGAAGCCCACTGAACGAACAGCTTCGGCTCCATCCCCAGTATCCGCTTTACGTTAGACTTCGCTATCTCGACTATCTCCGAGGATGGTTGCGTGTAGTTCGCGTTTCCCCTCGCGAAGTAGCTCACCTCCCCGCCATACTTCGACACTATCTTCTCAACGTATTCCGCCGCCTCGTCCGAGGTCATCCCAACCGGAACCCTGATGTCCACGTCGATCTCGCATTTTTCGGGGACTATGTTTATCTTCGTCCCGCCCCTGATCATCCCGAAGTTTATGGTAGGATGATCTAGGATCCTCCCGATGCCCTTGATCCCGGAGAGCTCTTCCGCTATTCTCTTCGACCCCTCTATTATCGCCTTCACATCTTCCCCTATTTCGGGCTTGAGCTCGGTAATGGAGAGAAGCTCCTTCATCAGGTCGGCGGCCTTCAGCACGGCGCTCTCGCCGGCGTAGGGCGAGAGGCTTCCGTGAATGGGCTTCCCGTAGACCGTTATCCTCATCCAGAGGGCGCCCTTCTGACCTATATCTATCAAATCCATCCCAGTGGGCTCGGCTATCAAGACCGACGACCCGACGGCGATCCCTCTGGAGACCAGATAACCCGTTCCATACTCTCCGCCCGTTTCCTCATCCGGAACGCAGACGAGGGTAAGCCGGCCTTCAAGCTCCTTCTCGTATTCGACGAGCTTTTCGAAGGCGTAGATTATCCCGGCCAGCCCGCCCTTCATATCCGAAGCCCCTCTACCGAGCAGATAGCCGTTCCTGACCTCGCCTAGGAATGGATCGAAATCCCATCTGGATCTGTCTCCGGCTGGAACGACGTCCATGTGCCCGTTAAAGATGAGCTCCCTTCCCCCGCTCTTCCCGATCCCCGCGACGAGATTCACCCTGCCCTTAGCCGGCTCGTATCTCTCAACCGAAACCCCGATGCTCGAAAGGCGGTCTTCGATGAAGCCCGCGATCTCGCTCATATCGCCCGGGGGATTCTCGCTGGGGATTCTTATCAGACGGCACGCCAGCTTCAGAACCTCCTCGCCGACTATCTCCCCTAGAACCCGATCTCTCAGATCCGCGCTCATCTCGAGTTCTTCAAGATTCGGCCGGGAATTATATCTTTTCGAGGAAAAGCCCTCGAAAAACCATATGCGGAAATTCTTTTATCCCATAGATGACTTAGTGTTCTCGAGCTATGAGTGGCGAGGAAAAACCGGTAAAGAAGCCTCTCCTCACGAGCCGGCAAGTCGGCTTAGCAGCGGCGTTCGCGGCGGCGGCATTCGCTTTTAGGGCAAGCGGCCTCGTGATAACCCTGGCGCCGCCGCTGGTGATAGATCTCGGAGCTCTGATGCCTTGTCTGGCGGGGATGGCGGCGGGGCCGATAGTCGGGATAATAGTTGGGATAGCTAGGGGCATTCCCTCGGGCCTCCCCCAAGTCGATCTAATCCTCCAGCCAGTTAAGGGGATCTACTGGGCCTACGTCTACAAGTACGTCGTCCTTAGGGTGAAGAGTCAAGCTCTTAGATGGCCGATCTTCTGGGCGATTACATGGCTGCTGCAGTTCTTCGTCGAGGCGCCGCTCTTCATCTTCGCCAACTCGCTGCTGGGCTTCTACCCGTTCTACCCGACGTGGCCCTTCACCTTAGGCTGGTATTCCGCGCTCTACGGAGTCTACCAGATCGTGATCTTCTCCGCGATCATCGCTGCTCTGCCGGGGGTCTTCGGCTGGAAGGAGGGGAAGGCTCCATGGTGAGCTGGAGACGGCGTGGAATATCCTCGACGGCTCTGGGGATAATAGCGCTGATAATACTATTCGTAATCTTCATAGTGGTTCGAGAGCTCTGGCAGAAGGGGGGAAAGCCCTTAGCCGAGATCCCGGGAGTAAGCTACTACGCGATAGCGCTCCTAGTGGTCTTCGGGGTCATAATCTACCTAGTCCATAAAAAGACGAGCGGCGCCGGAACCTAGATTCCCAAAAACCCCCAATTTTTTAACGGCTAAGGCTCTCCGGAGAACCTATTTTAATGAATGAGCTGCCTTCTTCCCCCCGGGAGGATGCCGGGACGAGGAGAGGCGGGGAAAGACCCCGACGCGGTCATCGAGCTTAAGAACATAAGCTACAGGTATCCGGGGACGGACTTCTACGCTCTTAAGAACGTTTCCCTAAGGGTTAGGCGGGGCGAGGTTCTCCTGATAACGGGGCCCACCGGAGCCGGGAAGACCACCCTATGCTATATCCTGAACGGGCTCGTGCCCCACTTCTTCGGCGGAACCTTCGAGGGGGAGGCTAGGGTCCTAGGCTATAACGTTCCGGAAACCCCGGTCGGCTTCCTCGCCACGAGGGTCGGCATGGTTTTCTCGGATCCGCTCAGCCAGCTCGTCTCGGCGACGGTCGAGGACGAGGTGGCCTTCGGGCTAGAGAATCTGGGCCTCCCGGAGGAGGATATCTCGAAGAGGGTTAAGAGGGCTTTAGAGTACGTCGGGCTTTACAATCTTAGAAGTAGACCGCCATACACGCTCTCCGGCGGGGAGCAGCAGGCGGTAGCCCTCGCCTCGATTTTGGCTATGGAGCCCGAGATATACGTTCTGGACGAGCCTACGGCGAACCTAGACCCCCTCGGAACCCTGAGAATACTGGATTTGCTAAAGAAGCTTTCGAGGGAGAAGGGGAAGACGATAGTCGTCGTCGAGCATAAGCTCGAGGAGATGGCCGAGATAGCGGATAGGATGATCGTGATGAACGAGGGAAGGGTGATCGCCGAAGGGTCGCCGAGGGAGATTTTGACCCGCAGGGCCGAGCATCTTCACAGCCTCGGATTAGAAGCGGCGCACATCCCGCTACTCGTCCAAAGGCTTGCCGGGAAGGGGATAATCAAGAGCCCAGGCAGCATCCCCCTAACCCTGAGCGAGGGGGTGAGGTTCTTCGACGAGCTCCTATCATCCGGCGAGCTATCAATCGGGGGGAGAGCTTGGGAGCCTAATGGGGGGTCGGAGGCTGGGGGAGAGCCTATAATCGTGGTGGAGGATCTGGTCCACGTATACCCGGGCGGAACCATGGCCCTCAAAGGGGTTTCGATGAAGGTTTACCGAGGAGATTTCCTAGCGATAATCGGTCAGAACGGATCGGGGAAAACGACCCTAGTAAAGCACTTTAACGGATTGCTGAAGCCGACCCGAGGCAGGGTGAGGGTTTTCGGAATGGACGTGGAGGAGACGCCGACCTCAGAGCTCGTTAAGCGCGTGGGATACATCTTCCAAGACCCCGATAGGCAGCTCTTCACGAGGAGGGTTAGGGACGAGCTAGCCTTCGGGCCGAAGAACATAGGCGTTCCGCCCGGCGAGATCGAGGAGAGGATCAGAGACGTCTCGAGGAAGCTTAGGATAGAGCATCTGCTGGATAGGGAGCCCTACTCGCTCGGCAAGGGCGAGAAGCAGAGGATCGCGATAGCCTCGATCCTAGTAATGAACCCCGAGGTGATAATCTTGGACGAGCCCACGACGGGTCAGGATCCTAGGAATAGGAGGGAGATAATGGATACGATGAAGATGCTTCACAGGGAGGGGAAGACGATAGTATTCATAACCCACGACATGAACCTCGTCGCCGAGTACGCGAGCAGGTGCATCGTCATGAGCGATGGGAGGATACTTCTCCAAGGAACTCCTAGGGAAGTTTTCAGCGAGGTCGAGGTCCTCAGAACTACGAGACTTAAACCTCCGACGATAACGAGCTTATTCATGGAGCTTTCCAAGAGGCACCCGATTAAGGAGGTCATACTAACCTTAGATGAGGCCGTCAGCCTCTTTGAGGGAGGGGGGCGGTGAAAAGTGGGCTACGAGTATTTTCCCGGAACATCGATACTCCATAGGCTCGATCCGAGGACGAAGTTCCTGATATTCATAATGATCGTCGTGCTGACGGTCTCGATAGCCGACCCGCTCGGAATACTCGGGCTCCTGATCCTAACGGCGATACTCTACAGGGTCGCGGGGATACCGGGGAGCAAGCTCAGAAAGATGATAATCTCCCTCCTCCCCGTCTTCGCCCTATTCATATTCCTTAACTGGTTCGTCGTTCCGCCGAAGGGCGCCCACCTGCTCTTCACAATCGGAAGCCTCCCGATAACCATAGAGACGACGATGGTCGGAGTTACGGGGGGCCTCAGGTTTCTGCTCTTCATCTGCGTCGCGAGGCTCCTGACCATGACGACCTCGATCGCGGAGCTGCTGGTGGCCTTGGTTAAGCTCAGGGTTCCCAAGGAGGCGGCGACAGCTCTGGGAATAGGCTTCTCGTCAGTCGCGATCCTCATAGACAAGATCAATACGGTTAGGGAGGCTCAGGTCTCGAGGGGGGCTAAGGTCGATGTAAGGAATCCGTTTAAGAAGCTCTTCGCCCTGATCCCGATAATAGTTCCGGCGATCTATCTCACGATCCTCAGGGGGATGGACGTGGCGAAAGCCCTCGAGGCGAGAGCCTTCACCTACAATCCGGCTGGAAGGACTATGCGGAAGCACATAAGATTGACGAGGCTCGACTACCTAGTCTTAGCAATCTGGATCGCCTTCACGGCGGCCATAGCCTTCCTAAGATTTAGATGCGGGTGGTTCGACTACATGTTCACGATCGGGAGGTTCCTCTAGCAGCCTAGTAGACGTAGCCCAGGAGCTTGCCCCCTATACCCAGCTTCCTGGCCTCCCTATGCGACATCACGCCCCTGCTCGTCGTTACGATCAATATTCCGACGTCCTCGCTCGGGAGATACTGCTGCTCCCACTTCTCGTATTCATCCTTCTTAACGCTGAACCTAGGCCTGATCGGGGCGGCCCGATTAATCCTTCCGAGGAGCTGGATCCTGAACTTTCCGCCCCGCCCATCCTCGATGTACTCAACCGCGCCGATGTATCCGTGCCTCTGAAGGGTTTTCAGAATCTCTCCGATGAGCTTCGAGGCGTAGTATATGCACTCGCGGTTCCTGACCATCTCATTATTCTGAAGCGTCGTGAACAGCCCCGAGATCAAGTCCCTCGACATGCCCTCCTGCTAGAGTGATCAGCCAAGAGCCTTTATAAAAACGCTTTGCGGCGCGGCTAAGCCATCCTCGCCCCCCGGGGATAGGGGTAGCTTCCGGACGGATCCGTCGGAGAAGGTTATCGCGGGGATCCCGACCCCCCTCTCGCCCGGATTCCTAGCGAGATTCGCCTAAGATCGTGCTCGCCGGGGGGAGGGGCTACTCGTAGACCTTAAACCCGAGGAGCGGGCCCACCTCGTTTATGCATCTTCTGCAGATGTAGAGATTGTATTTCCTGATTACGCCTACCGTTGTTCCGCATCGCCTACACCTAACGACGCCCTTCCCGAACTTCCTCTCCTTCGGAGGCTTATGCTTCGCCATCTCGGGCTCTCGTCCGGCTGCTAGCCTAGGGATAATATAAGTTTCATGCTCGCGAAAAGTTACTCCTCCGCGATCTTAACGCCGAACTCCTGCCTTACGAACTCCATCGCTTCTTCTCGGGTTATCTTATGGCTTGATCCAATCCTGCTTCTCGCCCGCTTTCTCAGGGAGACTCTGAGGCCCGGGCGGGATAGGTGGACGCATACGTCCATTCCTATTATCCCGAGCTCGGGGTCGTATTTCGTTCCGGGTATGTCTAGGTGCTCCTTTATCCCGAAGGAGAAGTTTCCGTGCTCGTCGAAGGATGAGGCTTTTAGGGTGTTGTTTACCGCTTGAAGCGCTTTCTGGAGGAATTCGACGGCCTTCCGCTTTCTAAGCGTTACCCTAACGGCTATGGGCTGGCCCCGATAGATCCCGAAGCCCTTGATGGTCTTCTTCGCTTTCCTGAGCTCGGGCTTCTGACCCGTGAGCTGCTCGATTATCTTCGCGGCCCTCTCGAGCCTCGCCGGGTTTCCGCCGACGCAGGAGTTTACGACGACCTTCTCCACCCTAATCCTCCTCATGGGGTTTTCTTCGGGCTTCCGCTCCTCCCTCTTCTCCGCCTCTACTGCGGTAGCCTGATCCATGGCTCCTCCTCCCCTATGACCATGAGATAGTCGAGGATCGAGATGACCTCTCCTTGGCTCGTTTCAAGCCTTACTAGGGGCTTCGCCGGGTAGACGACGTCTCTCCTTATCTCGAGTATCTTTCCGTGGATACCTTGCTTAGGTCCCCTTATCAGCAGCCCGTATCTCCCCTCCTCGAGTTTTAGGTGGCCTAGGATCGACTGGCTTGGAATCGTTATCTTTAGGGTGTCCTTCGTGCTTATCCTCCTCCCCTCGTCCACGTCCTCGAATCTTATGTTCCTCCCATCGTGTAGGGTTATCTGGATGTATCCTCCTCGGATGTGCATTTTTCTGACGACCCTGCCGAGCTTGAAGCCCGACTCCTCCTCGGGTATCTCGACCAGATCCAAGCCCCGCCTATAGATCGGGAGCATCCTATAGTTTTCGCCCGTCTCGGGGATCGATACGACGTCCATCAAGCCGACTGGAAACTTGTAGTCCTTTACGGGTCTTCCATCGACCAGGATCTTCCCGGCCCTGATTATCTTCCTAGCCTCCTCAGCCCTCTCAGCGTACTTCAGATAATCTCTCACGATTAGGAGCAGCGGCACGCACTCGTACTTGGGATGGGGGCCGGGCGACGGGTGTACGGTGAAGACGGCCTCCTTAGCCGAGATCTTTAGATGCGGCGGTGCTGCGAGCCTCTTCAGATGCCCCATTCTAGGCCGCCACCTCCCTTCCCCTCGATAAGGCTTGCTTCCGGTACTCGTCGTCTAGGTTTAGCTCGGTTATCATTACGTTCGATACGTGGACCGGCTTCTGAACCGTCGTCCCATCAGCCTTCTTTACGGTTACGTTTTCCACGTAAACCATCTGCCTCTCCCTATCGACCTTCGTAACCTTCCCCTCAACGCCCCTAAACTCCCCCCTCAATATCCTAACCTTATCCCCAGTCCTTACCGGAAAGGATCTACGACCGTATCTTTCTCTAAGCTCGGGCGAGAGGTGGGCGGACATAAGCTTCGGGAGCTTATGCAGGGGGGCGTTATAGAGCATCCTCCGCTGCTTCCTAGGCTGAGCTGAGAGCCTAGCCACCCGCCATCACCGCCTCGGGCCGCGGATTCTCGAGCTTCATGAGCCATGCACCCGGCTGCTTCCGGAGAGTGATCGCGCGGTCTATTTAAGGCTATGAGAGATCTCTAGGCGGCCTCCCGACCCGCCTCCAGAACCCTCTTCTGGAAGTTATACCTGTTCCTAAGCCTCGGGATCACGCCCTTCCTAGGCTTAGCCTCTATCTTCGGGGTCTGAGACCTAACCTTCCCCGCCTTGGTTATCGATCCGTGGCTCGGCATGCTTCACCCTCAACGCTGAAGAAGCCTCTTTTATAGTTTCCCCTCTTCGCGCCGGAAGGTCTCGTAGTGAACTATCTCGTCTAGGCTTTTCTTGGGCGGCGGCTCGGGCTTCTCGGCGGGGTAGCCCACCGCTATCATCGCCACGACCCTCAGGTGATCCGGGATCCCTAATGCGCGCTTAACCTCGGATTCCTCAAAGTAGCCTATCCAGCATGATCCGAGGCCTAGGGCTTCGGCCGCGATCACCATGTTCTCCAAGGCTATGGCCACGTCGACGACGGCCCACTTCTCCCTCGAGTCCCCGCATCCGACTATGATCGCGCCGGCGTCCTCCATGAAGCTATTCCAGCTCGAGAAGATAAGCCTCCGCTTAAGCTCCGGCTTTGTAACGACTACGAAGTGCCATGGCTGCTTGTTTCGGGCTGTGGGCGCGAGCCTGCCGGCCTCCAAGATAGCATTCAGAACATCCTTCGGTATCGGCCTCCTCTCATATCTTCTTACGCTTCTCCGGTCGTAGATTATCTTGAGAAGCTCTTCGGATTTCACGCCGACCCTGATTCGAGGCCGCTATTAATCCTTCCCCCGATCCGCGGAAAGGCTAAGATACGGCTTTAACCGGGCATCCGACATGGGCTTGAGGCTTTCGATCTACGGGTTCGGGGAGATCGGCAGGCTTCTGGCTAGGGTCGCTCTGAAGCGGGGCCACGAGGTCGTGGGCGCGGTCGACGTGGATCCGAAGCTCGTCGGAAGGGATGTTGGCGAGGTTCTGGGTCTTGGAAGGCTTGGGGTTAGGGTGGTTAGCGATCCGGACGAAGGTCTACGGGAATCCGAGCTAGTTCTACACGCTACCGAATCCCATCTCCCAAGAGTTTACGATCAGCTCGAGCGCGCGGTCAGGCTCGGGAAATCGGTAATCTCGACCTGCGAAACGCTCGCCTACCCCTTCTACCGCTACCCGGTCCTAGCTAGGAGGCTTGACGCTCTCGCCAGATCCCGCGGATCAACCGTTCTGGGCGCCGGGATCAATCCGGGCTTCCTCCTAGACTCGCTCGTCGTGGTATTATCCGCCCCGGTCTCCCGAATCCTCAGGGTTAGGGCTAGGCGATGCCTGAACGCCCTAAGGAGGAGGTCCTCCTTCCGGAAGAAGATTGGGCTCGGGCTCGATCCCCGCGAGTTCGAGGAGGGGCTGAGATCGGGTAGATATTCCGGCCACGTGGGCTACGCCGAGTCCGTATGCCTGATCGCGGACGCCGCCGGCCTGAACCTAACGAGGATCGTGGAGGGGCAGGAGCCGCTGATAGCGGAGGAGGAGATTCGGGGGGAGCAGGTGGTCGGCAGGGGGAAGGTTAGGGGGGTTAGGGGCTACGCCGCGGGATACGTGGGCGAGGAGGAGGTCATTAGGGTCGAGTTCGAGGCGTCGGCCGGAGCGCAGGACTACGAGGAGATCGTGATAGAGGGGGAGGATTACGGGATACGCTGGAGGAGCGATGGAACGCCCGGAGACCTCGGGACGGCCTCCGTGATCCTAAGCCTAGCCGAGAAGATCGACTTCTTCCCCTACGGGCTTCTAACCATGGCCGACCTGTT
>JAPDJZ010000050.1 GCA_029258815.1 archaeon | reverse complement strand
GACCTAGCGGCGGATCCCGAGTACTGGAAGATCGTGATAAGGGTCGCTAAGAGCGTTACGATCAAGCGGATGCTGAGAGCCCTTCCCATCATGGGCAGGCTCGCCGGGGAACTCGAGGAGGCGGCCCAGATATTCTACCCGGCCATGCAGGTCGCGGACATATTCTACATGGGCGTCGAGATCTGTCAGCTCGGCCTAGACCAGAGGAGGGCGAACATACTGGCGAGGGAGCTGGCCCCGAAGCTCGGGTTCAAGAAGCCCGTGGCGGTTCACCATCACATGCTAATGGGCTTGCAGGGCCCCTCGGAGATCAAGGGGTTTGAGGAGGACTCCCGAATGGATCTTCAGATAGCCTCCAAGATGAGCAAGAGCATCCCGGAGACGAGCATATTCGTCCACGACGATCCCGAGACCATAAAGAGGAAGATTATGAAGGCGTATTGCCCGCCGAGGACCGCGGAGGGAAACCCGATTCTAGAATACGCGAAATACATAATCTTCAGAAGGATGAGCGCCCTCCACATAGAGAGGCCGAGCAGATACGGCGGCCCGGTAGACTACTACTCGTATCGAGATCTTGAGAAGGATTACGTCGAGGGGAGGCTTCATCCGGCAGACCTTAAGAACGCGGTCGCCGAAGCGCTCGACGAGCTGATAAAGCCAATAAGAGAGCACTTCGAGAAAGACCCCCACGCCGAAAAGCTCTACGAGTTCGTCAGAGAGCAGGAGATAACCAGATAGACTGCGCGAGCACATACTCTTCGAGATGCCTATACTTAAATTTGCGGAGATTTTTGACAAGCCGAATTGATAGACCCCATCCTCTACCTATCGCTTATAGCTTGTTTGGGGGTTGTCGTCGGTTTTCTCGGGGCCCTGCTCGGCCTCGGCGGAGGCTTCATAATGGTTCCGGCCTTGATACTCTTGCTGGGGTTCGACGCCCACCACGCCGTCGGAACGAGCATGGTCGCCGTAATCTTCACGGGCGCATCAGCGGCTCTGGCGTATCATCAGCAGGGCAGGCTTGATTGGAAGCTCGCGCTCCTCGCCGAGGCCGCCACCACGCCGGGGGCTTTCGCGGGAGCCGTGTTAACGAGCCTAGTATCCTCCGCCAGCCTGAAGCTCCTCTTCTCGATACTCCTGATAATACTTGCCTTCTCCATGCTTTTAAGAGGGGAAAGGCGCGACGACGCGGAGCGGCTTAGGAGAAGGGGTGGGGGAGGCGCATTTTCGTGGAGAAGGAGGATAGGGGATTCGAGGGGGAGGGTTTTCGAATACTCGATAGATGTTTTGAAGCTCCTCCCGGCATGCTTTCTAGCCGGAATTGTCTCGGGGTTCTTCGGGGTGGGAGGCGGGACCGTGAAGGTTCCGGTGCTATATTATCTCGGAGCGCCCATGCACATCGCCGTGGCCACGTCGACCCTGATGATCGCCCTCACGGCTTTCTCCGGGTCTCTAGGCCATCTAATGCTAGGCCACGTCAAGCTTCTGGAGCTTCTCGGGCTAATCCCCGGGATAATCGCGGGAACTAGGCTAGGCGCGGCAACTGCTCGGAGGCTGAAATCGAGAACTCTAAGGAAGATCTTCTCCTCGGCGCTGATACTGATAGCGGTGCTCCTGCTAATTAAGTGAGAAATGTGCCCCACCGCCGACAACTCCCCCATCATCGCAAGGCGGAGCGCCTTTCTCCGAGGAGCCAAACGCAGCGGTGGGGCATGTGATATTTCCCGGGAGCTACTTAAAAAGCTTGGGAAGCTGGTTCACGTTCTCCAGTATGGCTTCGGCTCCGCATTTCGTAAAGAAGGTGTAGGAGTATCTATTCGTTAAGAGGCCCGCCAAGTAGGCTCTCAAGCCCTTCCTCGAAGCGTTTCTCGTTAGGAATAGGTCTTCTCCCGCATCCCCTACGTAGAGAACCTTCCTAGCCCCAAGCTTGCTGCAGCATTCAAGCAGGCTCGCAGGGTTGGGCTTCTCCATCCCGGAGGTCCTATCCCCCGTGAAGACGCTGGCCTCTAGATCGAAGTACTTCAGAATGGGGTTGAGGGTTCTCCTAACCTCCCAGCTTCCCCTGCCCGAGATTATTCCGAGGCCCTTGGGAACGAGGCTTCTAAGCTCCTCGAGAACCTCCTCCCGGGCGAGTATCCTCTCCTCCTCGATGAGCCCCGCGCCGCGGTAATACCTAGGCTTAACCCCATGCCTCTTCTCGATGCCCTCGGATCCAAGCCATAGCTCCCTGTAAAGCGTCCCCAAGATCTTGCGGCCGTACGGCGCTACGGGCTCTATGAGGCTTCTAAGCTCCCTCAGCTGCTCCAGCTTCCCCTCCGCCTCCGCCCTCCTCAGAATAAGCTCCTCCAAGTCATGCTTCGTTGCGTAGCTCCCGAGCATAGCGAGGCACTTCTCCTTAACCCACTTTAGAGATCTCTCGATGAAGGCGGGGCGGCTTCCGCCCTTCCTCAGCATACCTAGATAGTATTCTAGGTCTTCTATCTCCCCCGGGTCGGCTCTCGCGGGCTTCGGGTCCTCCATCCCCAGGATGATGACCTGCATTAGGATCGATATCGCGTTCTTAACGTTATTGAAGCCTCCCAGCATCTTGAGAAGGTGAAAGGCTTCATCGTAATCCTCCCCAATCCGGCAGTCAACCCCGTAGACTCGATCCAAGAGTATCGCCGAGATCAACCTTCCCAGCAGGTGGAGGGATGGGGAGACGTCGGCCAAGGTTCCGTCGCAGTCGAATACTATCGCGTCCACTTCTCCGATAGCCTTCTCTACCCCCTCCTCGACGAGAACCCCACCGTCAACGACCCTATACCTCATTCCCGAGCACTACTCCGCGCTCTTCGAGCAGCCGATTATCAGGCTTAGGTCGAGCTCCATGGCCGCCGTCGGCATCATCACACTCCACTCCGCTAAAACTTCCGGATGGATCTCCCCGAAGAAGCCTATGGAATTACCCTTCCAAGTTATCTCGGCGGCCCTACCCTCTATGAAGGGCATGGAGTCGTATGGCTTCAAGCTCCAATCGCCTAACCCCAGGTTTTTCAAAGCTTCCTCGACTATCGACTTCATCTCGGAATACGACGCGCTCGAGTGCGATGAAACGGCTGCGAGCCTGAGGCTTCTAGCGGCTTTCTCGGGTCTTCCTTCCTCGGGTCTAACAACGTCCCCCACCTCGAATAGCTTCTGGGGGTAGAGCCTCTTCACGTTCATCGAGAGATTCTTCATGAGACTCGGGAGGATCCAAGTTCTGAGGATGGAGTATTCCGCCGAGACCGGGTTCTTCAGCTTTACATGCGGATGCGGGGAAACCCTCATCTTCAGATACTCGTCCTCGACGTTCGTTAGGGTGAAATTCATGACCTCGGTAAACCCGAGACCTATCATGAGCTCCCGGATCTCCTCCTCCCAGATCGTGTCCGGGTGGAGGGAGCCGTAGGTTAATACGTCCGGCTGGGTTGGCTCGAGGTTGCCGTAGCCGACCCCTATCGCCACGTCTTCTATCAGGTCTATCTCGTGCATTATGTCTATTCTGTAGGGCGGCGGCATAGCCTCGATCGAGCCCCTCCTCAGCCTAACCCCGTATCTCATTTTTCTAAGCGCTCTCGCGATGTCCCTCGCCGACAGGCTTAGGCCGAGAACCTCGTTTACCTCGTCTTTTCTCAGCCGCCACTTCCTCGTCCTGTAATCCGGCGTTGAGATCGACCTATCGGGATACCTTATCCTCACGCGCTCGACGACCCCTCCCATGTCTATGAGGGTTGCCGTTAGTATATTGATCGTGTTCATTACGGCGTTGAAGTCGGTGCCGGTTACGTCGATGAACATGCTCGTGGTCCTCTCGCTCAGCTCGGTCAGCCGCGAGTTTATTATCGGCGGGAAGGATAGAACCCTGTTCAGAGAATCGACTATCAGCGGATAATACGGCTTCCCGCTTAGGACGTGCGCGTACTTCACGCCCTTCTCATGTTTCTCGAGTATCTCGTCTAGCGTCATGGGGGAATATCCTCCTAGCGGAATGAACTTGTATTCGTCTCCTCTCGCGGCCACGTACTTGAACGGGGGTTTAATCGGGTTGAGGTCGTGCAGCCCTATCGCGACCTTCCTCCTATCCCTGCCCACGATCCAGTGGAGGTCTTCCTGCATGCTTATCAGCTCCTCGAGGTCCTCGACCCCGAGCCTCAGGTCTCTGACGATCGCGGCCGCGACATACGGCCTGACGTCCCTGAGCCTCGGATCCACCTCCATGTAGGTTCTGGCGGGCATTAGATGGTAGCTGGGGGCGCCAAGTTCCATCCCGAGAAGGCCCTTCATGGCCCTCGCTATCCCGACCGAGCTTGAGAAGTCCGGCCTATTCGGATTATACTCGACCCTCAGGTGTTCGTCGGCTATCTCCTCTACGTCGAGGCCCAGATCCTGTAGGATGCTCGAGAGCTCCTCATCCCCGAGCTCCCTGCCCAGAAGCCTCCAGAACCTCTCCTTCTTTATCGTTAGAACCGGCATGCCCTCACCGGCCTGCTTGAGCATCTACAAAATGAACCTTTTCCCCTCTTCCGGGAGATTTTATTAGAAGGCTTTCGCATGCTTAACGGCTGGAATGTCCGAGGAGGACCGAGAGCTGGAGAGGATTAAACTTAGGAAGCTTAAGGAGCTTATGAGCGGAAGGGCTGAGGCCGGCGAGAAGCTCGATAGGCCCGTGCACCTCGACGAGAACGAGTTCCGCGAGTTCCTTCGAAGGCACCCCCTCGTCCTAGTGGATTTCTGGGCTCCGTGGTGCGGGCCATGCCACATGATAGCTCCCGTGATCGAGGAGCTTGCGAGAGAATACGCTGGGAGGGTTGCCTTCGCCAAGATCGACGTCGATAGGAGCAGGCGGCTTGCGATGAAGCTCGGGATAATGAGCATACCCACCCTAATCCTCTTCAAGAATGGGAAGCCCGTGGACATGATCATCGGGGCTCAGCCCAAGCCCGCGATAGAGGAGATGATCAGGCGGCACCTCTAAAGCGATCCATCTTTATACGGCTTCTAAATAAAAATCTCTACGAGGTTGGCTTTCGGAGCAGCCGTGGTCGAGGTATTGGCCGCCCTAGGGTTCTCTTGGGCTAGGATGACCCTAGCCCTGATCATCTCGATCATCTTCTCGCTTCTGGTCGGGATCCCCGCGGCCGTGAACAGGATCGCGGAAAAGATAATAATACCGATCCTCGACGTTCTCCAATCCGTCCCAATCCTAAGCTTCTTCCCGATAGCTCTCTACGCCTTCATAATGATCCACCCGATTATAGGCCCCGAGCTGGCGGCGATCTTCCTCATATTCACGAGCCAAGCCTGGAACATCGCGTTTGGGGTTTACGAAGCCGTTAGGCTTATCCCGCATGAAATCATCGAGGTCTCGAAAAGCCTAGGCTTAAGCGGCTGGAGGAGGATCTTCGACGTCTATATTCCCGCGGCCTTCCCGAGGATCGCCGGCAATCTCCCGCCTTCATGGGCTAATGGCCTCTACTTTCTGGTCGCGTGTGAGATGATCACGATCGGGGAGGCTAGGTGGAGGCTCTTCGGCATAGGAACCCTCTCGACGAGCTACATCCTATCCGGGAGGGTCTTCGAGTTCACGCTAAGCCTGATCTCCGTAATGATAGCGATAATCCTCACGAACCTCCTCGTCTTCATACCCTTGATGAGGTATGGCGAGAGGTATAAGTTCGAGGAGAGGGCGGCGGAGGTTCCGCGAGTCTGGTTCGAGAAGCCGCTTAGACGATTTAGGGAGCTTCTGGGCGGACTTAGACCCGGAAAGCGGCTCAGAATCCCGAGCGTCGAGCTTCCTAGGTTAAGGTCGATCTCCAGAATCGCCATCATCCTCCTAATCTTATCGGCCGCGGCTTGTATCATCTCGGCCGTTAAGCCGAGGCTCGAGGTCATCCTGTGGGGGGCGTCATGGATTTTAACCGGCTTCGCCGAGCTTGGGCTCGTGAACCCCTTGGTGATGATAGGCTTCTCGCTTCTCCGAGTCTCCCTCGCGATCGCAATCGCCCTCCTCTGGTGCGTTCCGACAGCGATCCTAATCCGCGAGAAGCGGATCTTGGAGAGCGTCCTGATACCCGCATTTCAGGTTGCCGCGTCCTTTCCAGCCACCCTAATCCTGCCGCTCATCGCCAAGCTCGTGGTCGACGCGGGGCTGCCTCTAGAATTGGGAGCGATCTTAATGATCCTGCTTGGAACGCAGTGGTATATCCTGTTCTTCCTCGTGGACGGGGTGAGGAGCATACCCTTCGAAGAGGAGGAGGTTTGCAGGGCTCTGGGGATAACGGGTCTCGGGAAGCTTAGACACCTATATCTTCCGAGGATGCTCCCGTTCCTAGTAATGGGGTGCTTGGTCGCGATGGGCGGTGGGTGGAACACCTTGGTCGTCGCCGAGAGGATAGTTCTCGAGGACTTCGTCTGGGATGTCGGAAACCCGGGGATAGGGAGAATTCTGAGTATAGCGGTCTCCATGGGGGATATACCGCTCCTAGTAGCCTCGACGATATGGATGGTGGGGTTCATAGCAATCTTGAATAGGCTTTTCTGGAGGAGGCTCTACGAGAAGGCCGCGGAGCTGGTCGGTGTCGCGAGATGAGCGAGGAGAAGGAGGCCGAGATCACTAGAGAAGCCCTTCTAGAGCTTAGGGAGATAGTCTTCAGCTATGAGATGAGGGGAGGGGGGAGGCTGCAGGTATTCGACGGGCTCTCGCTCAGGGTTAGGTACGCGGAGTTCCTCGGGATAGCCGGGCCGAGCGGATGCGGGAAGAGCACCCTGATAAGGATAATGGCGGGCCTCCTAAAGCCTGAGAAGGGGGTCGTGCTATTCCGCGGAAAGCCCTTGAAGAAGCCCACGCCGAGGATAGGGATCATGTTCCAGAACCCCGCCCTCTTCCCGTGGTACACCGTTCTCGAGAACGTTTTACTGGCCTTGATTCATGAGAAAGAGCTTAGCCAGGAGGAGAAGATCGAGAGGGCTAGGGTCTTCCTCGACATGGTGGGGCTGATGGGATTCGAGACGGCTTATCCGGCGGAGCTGAGCAGCGGAATGAAGTCTAGAGTGGCGTTGGCGCGAGCCCTCGTAGCCCAGCCAGATCTACTTCTGATGGACGAGCCGTTCAGCGATCTAGACCCGCTGACCGCGATATCCCTCAGGAGGGAGATCGAGACCCTCTGGCAGAATCAGAGCCTCCCGCCGAGCTCGGTGGTCATGGTGAGCCACGATATAGAGGAGCTGGTGGAGCTATGCGATCGGATAGTCGTTCTAACCCAGAGGCCCGTGAAGGTGGCGGGGATAGTCGAGGTGAAGCTCGAGAGACCTAGATCCCGGAGGAGCGAAGAGTTCTACAAGTACGTCGACGAGGTTTACACGCTCCTAAGCTAAAGCCTCTTCACGATGAACTTCTTCTCGTCCCCGTCGTAGTCGACGAGCTCGGTGAAGAGAAGCCATTCCAGAAGCATGTGATGAACGTCCTCGGGATTCCTATACTCCTCGCTGAACTCCCTTATGCTGGAGAGGGATTCGAAGAGCTCCTCGGCCGTAAACTCCTTCTTAGACTCTATGAGCTTGAAGACCGTCGCGAAGGGCTCAACCCTTCTCAAAGCGTCTCTCAGAATGAGCTTCTTAACGCTGGGCCTCGCTTTGACGAATTTCCTGCCGAGCTCGGTCAGCGAGATGTCCCCGTTCTCCACCTTAACGAGGCCTAGGGACTCAGCAACCTCTACGACGGGAAGAAGGTCGTCGACATCGCTCTGAAGGCTTATGGCGATCCTAGCCAGATCCGCCCTGCTTCCGTGATCGAAGATCACGTCAGCGATCCCCATTATCATCTCGGGCGTAACGGAGGAGAATATCCGGGGGCGTTTACTCATCTACCACCTGTTTCTAGAGAGGTTCCGGTTAAATAAAAGCATTAATCGCTAATCTATAAGCTTGGCCGCGTCCCAGCGCCGCTAAGCCGACGCGAGTTCGGAGGCTTTGGAGCAGACGTATTCGACGGGCTCTAGCTTTCTCGCTAGATCGCGATATTCCCCGGCCTTCTCCGAGAATGATGGATCCGAGAGGATCCTCCTAATCGCCCGCTCGAGGGTTTCAGCCGACAGCTTCTCCTGGTCTAGGGCAAGCCCCGCGCCTTGCTTCGAAACCGACAGAGCGTTCCCGAGCTGCTCCCCGTGAGCCGGGATCGGGATCATTATGACGGGCTTCCCGGCCGCTAGGGCCTTTGCTAGGGTCGTCTGGCCAGCTCTGCAGATCACCGCGTCGGCCACCCTAAGTAGCTCGACCGGGTTCTCAACCCACGAGAAAACCTTAAGGCTTTCATAGCTCCGATTAGGCAGGTCGCCGCCGAGCGTCGCGACGAATTGGAATTTTCCGGATAGCTTATCCAAGATCGGGAGGAGTAGGCTCGTTAGCCTCCTCCGCTCGTAGCCGGGGCCGCTGGCGTGATAGAATATTATCGGCGCCGCCTCGGGGTCTAGGCCATACTTCTCGCATACGATCTTTCTCGGAGCGCTCCCCTCCACCCTCTCCATTATCGGGCCTATGAAGGAGGTCTTCTCCGCGAGGCTTTCCGGTATCGCGAGGTTCTGCTTCGAGATCGTGTATGGAGGCGGGTAGTCGGCGATCAGGATTTCGTCGCTTAGTGCCCAGATCTCCCCGGGCGCCTGGGCGACCGCTTCCACGAGCTCGATGAGGCGCTTATACCTCGGATACTCGACCCTTATATTAAATTGGTTTAGGATCGTGAGGACGGGCTTTCCGAGGATCTTGCCCGCGAGGACGGTTGAGGCTCTCGAATCCGATACGACTAGGCTTGCGTCCTCCGAGAAGCTTAGCTCCCGTGAAACCTGCTCCGCGAATCTAATCGGCAGAAGTATGTTCTTATAAATCGTCAGCTTTATGCTAACCTTCCCCTCGGGTAAAACCCCGTAGGAAATCCCCGGAGCGGGCTTAGCGCCTATGCCGACCCTCTTGAAATACCGGAGGCCGTCCCCGTAGGAGGAAACCGATACGATCCAGCCTCTCCTGAGAAACTCCTCGATCAGGATCGCGGATCTAGCCGCGTGGCCGTAGCCTATTCCACATACGCCGAAGTGCATCTCGGGGCTCATGCCGAGCTTCCTCGAGCCATCTCCGGGAGGATTCGAACCTACTTTTCCGGCTGAAGCTTTTTCTCGACTATCCTGCCCTTCGG
>JAPDJZ010000034.1 GCA_029258815.1 archaeon | reverse complement strand
GAGAGAAGCGCCCTCGAAAAACTCAAGTCTCTCGAGAGAAGGTACCACGACCTAAGGTCAAGGATGGAGGCCGAGCGGAGGGAGTTGCGCGAGAAAAGGCTTAGGCTCGAATCAGAGCTGGCCGGGAGAAAGGCTAGGATACGCGAATTGGAGGAGAAGCTGAGAAGAGCGGTAGACGATTCCTCAAGCCTACTGGAATCCGAGAGAAGGAAATACCTAGAGCTATCGCGGATTCTCGAGAAGCTCAAGCTCGCCTCCGAGAAGGAGTCCAGGATCGATGCCGCTCTAAAGAGCTCGGAGGAGAGGCTTAGGATCTGCGAAGAGAGAGTTCGGAGAATTGAGGAACTCGAGCGCGGGCTTACGAGCCTTCTGGAGAGGATAGCTTCAACGGGGGCGCTGGAGCCGGATCAGGGCTTCGATAGGATTCCGGAGGTCCTCCGCGAGGCCGGCGTCGAGGGGGTGAAGGGGCTCCTCAGAGACGCCCTAGACGCGGATGACAGGACGCTCGGGCTTATAGAATCCATGTCGGGCGGATGGCTCGAGTCGCTCGTCGTCGAGGACTTGGGCACCGCTCTGAAGCTCGCCAGAACCTTCAGCAAACTTGGCCTAAAGATCAAGATAATACCATTAGACGTCGTCTCAAAGGCGGGCGCTAAACCCAGGCTACGCGGAATCTCGTTTAGGGTGAGGTGGGCTGAAAAAGTCTTAGGCTACCTACTGAGGGACGCGAGATTCTCGAATAGGCTGAAGCTCTCGGAGAGCGGGAAGATAGTCTTCGATGGAGTGATAATCCACTCCGACCTAAGGCTGGAGACGGCGCCGCCCGACGAGAAGCTCCTGAGGAGGCTGATCTCGAGAGAGTACAGGGCCTCGATGGAGGTGGTTAAGGAGCTTAGAGCGAGAATCGAGGAGAATAGGAGGATGCTCGAGGAGCTGAGCGAGGAGGTCGAGGAGCTTAGGGCGGAGAAATATCGGGTAAGCGCCGAGAGGAGTAGGCTCGAGGAGCTTGCGGGAAGATCCTACGAGGAGGCTCTAAAACGAATCTTGGAAGAAATCGAGGTCATACGTAAAACTCGCGAGCTCGAGGAGGAGCTATCCGAGGAGAAGCTTAGGTTGGAGAAGGTGAAGGCGGAGATCGAGGCCGTGGAGCGAGCCGAGGCGGATATATCGCATTTAGAGCTGCGGGAGCTGGAGAAAGAGCTCGAGAAGCTGAGAAGCGTTCACGAGGATCGCAGGCTGAGGCGCGTGGAGCTCGAGCTAAAGCTCAGGGATCTTGAGGAGAGGGTCAGCTCGCTCGACGGCGAATTAGGAAGGATCTCGAGGGAGATCGGGAATCTCGAGAATAGGATATCTTTGGCGGATGGGGAACGCGGCGAGGCCGAGAGGCTGATTCGAGAGCATTCCACGGCGCTTAGGATGCTCGAGCTCGAGCTGGGCGAGCTGGCCTACGGCCTCGCGACCCTATTCGAGGAAGGAAAGAATGCTCGCGAAAGAATCGAAGGAATCGAAAGCGGGCTCAAGCCTCTATCCGAGAAGCTCACCTCGATAGAGGAGGAGGCTCGGAGGAGGGAGCCGCTCAAGTCGTCGCTTCAGATTAGAAGGGCGCAGCTAGAGGTTCAATTGAAGAATCTGCGGGAGAGGCTCTCGAGCCTAGGCGAGGCGGGCTTGGAGTGGCCTCAGCTCGACGACGACGTGCTCGACGAGCTTAGCCGCGAGCTTGAGGGAGAGCTTAGAGAGCTTGAGATGATTAATCAGCTCGCCCCGGCCCAATACGAGGAGCTTGTCGGAAATTACAAGATTAGATCGGCTAGGATAGCGGAGCTCGAAGCCGAGAGAAGGGAGATCCTGAAGTTCATGGAGTGGATTGAGGGGGAGAAGAGGAGGATCTTCATGGAGACCTTCGACAAGGTCGCGGAGGCGTTCGAGGAATACTTCAATAGGCTCACCGGCGGGAGGGGGTGGCTCAGGCTTGAGAACCCGGAGAACCCATTCGACGGCGGAATCGAGATGATACTAGCCTTCCCGGGGAAGCAGCCTAGAAGCTCGAGAGCCGCGAGCGGCGGGGAGAAGTCCGTCGCGGCCGTGGCCCTCCTCCTAGCCCTCCAAGGGCTGACCCCAGCAGACTTCTACGTTTTCGACGAGGTCGACGCCCACATGGATCTCGAGTATAGTAGAAGGCTCGCGGAGCTATTCGAGGAGATGGCCAAGCAGACCCAGATAATAGTCATCTCGCTTAAGGACGTCGTCGTCGGGAAGGCCGATCAGGTTATAGGGGTTTACAGCGCCGGCGGCGCGTCGAGGGTCGTCAAGACGAGGCTCGAGGAGGTGATCCGAAACGACTGAGAAGGTAATCACCATCTGGAGCGATCCTAGGTGGAGGGTCCTCTTCGACGTAACCCGGCTTAGCAGGGTTAAGCCTTGGCAGATTAAGCTCGTCGAGATCCTCGAAGCCCTAATGAGGGAACTCGAGAGAAAGGACATCCTAGATCTAAGCTCCTGCGGGGTCGCCGCCTACTCCGCGGCCACGATCCACCGGATGAAGACCGAGCTACTCCTGAAGGCTGATAAGCCCCGCCAGCCCGGAGGAGAGAAGCCGGGCAAGCTTCTAGTGGTTCCTCCCCCGGCCGATCTTCCCTGCATGCCGGAGTTCATGGTGGCGACGATAGGGGAGCTCATCCAAGCCTTGAGGAGCGTTTTCTCGAAGAGAGGCCGCGGAAGCGGGGGCGAGGAGGATAAGGTGCTGCTAGAGGTCTTCGACGTTAGGCTCGACGAGTTCCTAGTTAGGATCGAGGAGAGGCTTGAGGAATTCCTCGAAGGCCTTAGAAGGATCTTCGACGGGAGAGAGCTGGTGGACGTTCGGGAGATTCTCAGGGGAGCCGATAGAGTTGAGGCCGCGCGCAGGTTCATCCTCCTGCTATTCGCCGCGGCGAGGGGGTGCGTCGAGATAGTCGAGGACGAGGAGCTGAGGATCGTGGCGGTGAGGTGGAGTGGAGGATCTGGAGGAGCTTAAGGCTAGGGTCGAGGCGATCCTATACTCGGCCGGGAAGCCGGTCCCCCTGAACGTGATCATGAGGGTATGTGGAACGAGGTCGAGGAAGAAGGTCTTGAAAGCCATCGAGGAGCTTAGAAGCCACTATGACCGGGGCTCCGGAGCCCTAGAGCTTATCGAGCTTCCGGGATCTCGCTACTACCTAAAGCTCAGAAGGAAGTACGTGGACCTCGTCAAGAGAGTTTTGAGAAAGCCTCTCCTAAGCCGGGGGGTCATGAGAACCCTATCCTTCATAGCCTATCATCAGCCTATCGAGCAGAGCAGGGTGGCCGAGGCCAGGGGCGGATCCGCCTACAAGCACGTGCGGATCTTGCTCGAGAAGGGGCTTATCGAGGCGGAGAAGTCCGGGAGAACCCTGATCCTGAGGACGACCCCCCTATTCGCCGAGCTATTCGGGGTCGAGAACGATCCCAAGGCGATAAGGAGGAAGCTTAAGGAGCAGCTGAAAAGCGTGAACGTGAAGCCGGGGAAGGATGGGCGCTAGACTAATCGGAGCATTAGGAAGACCCACGCGGTCATGAGGGAGATCTCGAAGACCTCTAGAGAGCCCGTCGAGGGCCATGGCCCCAGAATCGCCGCGAGGAAACCCGCGACGGCCATGGCTGCGAAGCAGATTCCATATCTCCTAGCTCCGCCCCTCGTAAACGCCACCCCGAATAGGAGCATGGAGACGCCCATCAGGATGAAGAACTCCATCGAGACGAAGAAGTGCGGGTAAGTTCCCTCCGGAAATAATCCTATCAAAATCAGGTGGATCGAGGCGAGGAGCATTATCGAGGAGGCGAGGAGCTCGAGCCTGGATCTGAGGGCGAGCAGCAGGTATGCGAAGTAGAGGAGGGCCAGGGCGCCGGAGATTATAAGCCCGGAATTGAACACCCAAGCATATTTTACGCCTATCGCCCCCATGTCGCTGAGGGCGTTCCTCGCTATCGAGAACCACGGGTTAAGGCTCATCGAGATCAATATTGTAGCCCATCCCGAGGCCGCCGCGCAAACCCCGAAGTATCTTAGAGGGGAAAACCGCTTCACGAAGGGCACGCTCGCTGGGATAGCGGCATGGCTGGCGCCGTCGCCGGGGCTACTGCCTCCTCCTAGAAACGCCCACCGCGGTTCCGAATCTCCCGGTGGTTCTAGTCCGCTGGCCCCTAACCTTTAGACCTAGGGAGTGCCGAACGCCCCTCCAAGACTTTATCCTCATCTCACGCTGTATATCCTCCCTGATGGCGTAGACGAGGTCGGATCCGTAGAGCTGGAGATCCTTGCCCGTGGTCAGGTCCCTCCTCCTATTCAGCATCCAAGCCGGGATCCCGTGGCCTAGCGGGTCCTTGGCGACCTCCTCAAGCCTCCTAAGCTCTTCATCGCTTAGGAACCCGAGCCTCTTCTCCGGATCCACGCCCGCAGCCCTAGCGATGGCATAGCCCAGCATGACGCCTATGCCCTTAACAGCGGTGAGCGCGTAAGGGGTCTTGAGAGATCCATCTAGATCCGTTCCGAGAAACCTTACGATCGGCCTAAACTCCTGAACCGAGGTCTTAGCCATCGCCCACCAGAAACTCAGCCCATCTAATAAACGTTGAAACAGGGACTTCGGAAAAATGTCCGCAAGAAAAACTTATATGAGGGCCTCCTCGAATAGACTCCGAGAAAAATGATCACGGGTATCGAGTGGATCGTGGTTGCGGTCGTCTTGGTCGTTCTCCTGCTCTGGGGCCCATCCCAGCTTCCGAAGATCGCTAGAGCGTTCGGAGAGGCGAAGAAGGAGTTCAAGAAAGCTACTAAGGAGGTTGAGAAAGCCGAGGAGGAGGTGAAGGAGGTGGTCCGCCCGATCACCGAAACCGTATCCTCAGCAACCTCCGAGCTGAAGGAGATCGACGACAAGCTTCTACAGCTCGCCAAGGAGCTCGGGATAAAGACCGAGGGGAAGACTAGGGATCAGATAGCCGAGGAGATTCTAAAGCTTAGCAAGAAGAAATAGGCTGAGAGCCCTAGAAGACGGGAAATTAATCGGCTCAACTATCTCCAAGCATTTTTAAGCGCGAGATATTCCTTCAGGAGAATGGGGTTTTTAGGTAAGATTATGGTTTCAGATTAAGGAGTGGTGGAGGCCGTGGCCGAGGGTGAGCCCGAAAAGCCTAGGAACATGAAGGAGATGACGCTGCTCGAGCACCTGATGGAGCTTAAGTATAGGCTGAAGGTTTGCTTAATTACTATCGGCGTCCTCACAATCCTCTTGCTCGTATTCCCGGGTCAGCTGACCTCGCCCGAGGAGCTTCTCTACATGTATAAGCCCCTCGTCTCCCTCATCCTAGACTGGATAAACTCCATGGTGAGGCCGCAGGCGCTGGAGCTCTTCGCCGGGACCATAACCGCCCCCCTCGAGGTATACTTCATCGCCGCTCTGATCTTCGCGCTCATCTTCAGCAGCCCAGTCGTCGGATACGAGATCTTCAAGTATATCGACCCAGCCCTCTACCCCCACGAGCGCAGGATGATCTACCCATTCCTCGCGGCGTTCCTAGGGCTCTTCGCGGCCGGCCTCGGCTTCGGCCTCTACGTCATAACCCCCTTCACCTTCAAGGCCATGCTCATCTTCTTCCCCTACACCGGCGTAACCCTGCCCGGGATCACAATAATGGACTTCTACACGACGATCCTCGTAGTAACCTTGGCCACGGGAGTAGTCTTCACGACCCCGGTGATCCTAGTCCTCCTAGTCAGGGTAGGTCTGATAAGCACGAGGTCTGTCGAGAGGAACCGGAAGTGGATTTACGGAGCCATGTACATCGTCGCGGCGATTATAACTCCGGACGGGGGAATGTTCACGAACCTAATACTCCTCGGCGTATTCGTCGGATTGCTCGAAGGGGGAATACTCGTAGCCAAAAGATATGAGAAGAGGAGGGAGAAGGAGGAGGAAGTCGAAGAGGTGGAAATCCCAACGGATAGATGTAGGTTCTGCGGAAAGCCCCTAGGAGGGAGAATATTCTGCCCCTACTGTAAGAGATCCCAGATCTAGCGACCCACCCTCCTCAAGGAATTCTCCCCTTCAAGCCTATCCCTGAGGCTTCTCATCGTCCCGCTCACGGATAGGATTCTCAGCGCCGCCCGCTTCTCCCCGATCCTGGTTACGGACGCTATTGCCAGTATCGTCTTCGGCAGGGATTCAAGCGAGCACCTAATTATCGCGACGCCCTTATCCGGATAGCTCCTAACGGGCCTAAGCATAGCGGATGCTAGGCCGAGCTTCCCGAAAAGCTCTTCATAGGCCGATTTTATCGCCCGAGCGATGTCCTCCGGATCGGCCTTGGGCTCCGCGTAGACCGCGAGATATCTCCGCTTCGGTCTCCTAGCCAATCTTCAAGACCCCCCTCTCGACGTAGTTTTTCGAGAGCTTGAGGAGGTTGCGGTTGATGATGGATTCGGGGATCTTCGAAACGGAGTCGAGAGCCTCCTCTTGGGGAAGTCCTAGAACCTGGAGGATTGAGGCCAGCTCCCTAGGCCCTCTAAGGTCTAATATGTCAGACGCCGCGGAGGAAACTATTATCCCCGTCCTCCTTCCGAGAAACTCGAGTATCCTGATAGCGGTTTCGAGGAATTCGAGCTTGTTCTCTAGGTAGCTGCTGAAGGGTAGCTCGACGTAGTTTTTGAGGAGCGCGGCGACGCCCTTATCGAATCTGAAGCCCGGCTTAGGCGGGATCACTAGGCTATCGACCCGGGAATCTCTCGCCGCCACGAGCGCGGCCTCGAGGCTTTCGCAGAAGACGGTTATCACCTCGTGTTTCCCTCGATTATTCTAAGGTTTTTTAGGAGATCCTTCCTGCCGCTCGGCTTGAAGACGAGCTTCCGATAAACTTCTACGCCGATCTCCTCACCCCGCTTCCTAAGCTCATCGAACCTCTCGGATGCCTCGCCATTAAGCTCCATCACGGCGGATGAAAATCCCAGCTCCCGGAGCTTCTCGAGGAGGCTCGCGGCGTTCTCAAAGCTTTCCGCTCTAACCCAGAAGTCGATATACTTCCTCATGACCCCTCCTCAGCCCGCATGGCCTGAAGCTTCTCTTCAAGCATCTTCCTAAGCGCTTTAACGTCCCCCCTCAGCTCGACGACGATCCTTATAGGATCCTTATCGGACGGCCTTATCCTCCCCAGGAAGGCCTCCTGCTTATCCAGCCTTATGTAAAGCTTCCCGCCGTGCCTCCCGAGCTTGGATCTATCGCGCCAAAGCTCATCCCGCTCGGAGCTCGAGAGACTCGAGAATATTCTTAGGAGGGCTTTCTCGCATAGCTCTCGATCGAGGAGGAAGATCCTCATCAGGGTTATCGGATCTCCGTAGTATCCCTCGAGCCTCTCGGAGGACATGGACATCTTCCTCGCGGCGTCGGCTCCCAGAACGTTCTCAACCGCCTTGAGAACCTTCTTCGGATCCTCGGTCGCGTAGCAGAGAACCTGAATTACGAGCTTCTCAACCCTGGGCAACCTCGGGCAGTCACCCCCTCGTCCTACTGATCTTTAGCCACGGCTCCATGAACGCGATAGGGCTTGGTGGTTCTGCTTCTCGAAAGCTCGAAGATTACTTGAACTATCCTCATCCCGGCCTTAAGCTTCATGGGATATGGCGTGAGATTCGAGATCTCCAAGACTTGATGGTTATAGGATCCGGGCTGGATGAAGCCGCTCGCGGAGTGGATCGCGAGGCCCATCCTAGCGTATCTGCTCCTCCCCTCGAGCCATCCGCAGAGATCCTCGTCGATGTAGACCTTCTCCCTCGTCATCCCGATTATCAAGCCATGTGGGGGGAGAATCACCTCCTCGGCCACGAACTCCTCGACGACGTCCTCGAACCCCATCCCCGCCAAGTCGATAAGCTTAACCCCCTCCTTAAGCCTCCAGAATCTACTGGAGAGGGTTAGATCGACGGATCCCGGGCCTATCTGATCCTCCGAGATCTCGGGCTCGAACCTGATCTTCCCGAGCCTCATGAACTCCCTGATATCCCGATCGGATAGGATCATGGAGCCCCTCGCGGATAGGCTTAGGAGACTGTTTAAAAGGATTCGCGGCCCCCATCAAGGGTTAAATTCTGGCTCGGCCTGCCGTGGATGGAGAAGGGCGCATGGGGCTCTACACGAAGCTCGAGGAGCTCTGGCGGGAGAAGCCCGAGGAGCTTCGAAGCTTGATCAAGGAGAGGCTGATTAGGTGGAGGAGGCAGCCCGCCGTAGTTAGGGTCGAGAAGCCCCTGAGGCTGGATAAGGCTAGGAAGCTGGGCTATAAGGCGAAGCAGGGATTCGTAGTCCTGAGGGTTAGGGTTAGGAGGGGCGGATTCCGGAAGCCTAGGCCTAGGGCCGGGAGGAGGCCGAAGGCCCTCGGGGTCGTGAAGCATAAGGTTAACGTCTCGATGATGGAGGAGGCGATCCAGCACGCGGAGAAAAGATACCCGAACCTTCATCCGCTCGGGGCGTATTGGATAGCCGAGGACGGGATGTATAAGTGGTTCGAGGTGATAATGGTCGACCCGTATCACCCCTCGATCTTAAACGATGAGGAGATAAAGCTTCCAGACCCGCTCCTAAGGAGGGTTAGGAAAAAGCTCGCTAGAAAGGAAAAGAAAGAGGAGGGTTAACGGATAGCTTACTCCTCTATCTTGATGGCGCCGACCGGGCATCCCTCGGCAGCGCTCTTGATATCATTGAGCAGCTCGTCCGGGGCGTTCCCGACCGTCGGGTCTCCGGCCCTATACTGCTCGACTATCTGAGACTTCCCGTCATCGGGGTTCTGCTCGAAGAAGTTCGGCGCCAAAGCCCAGCAAGCTCCGCCACCTATACAAGCATCCTTATCAATTCTCACTCGAACCATATGCCATCGTATTTTCGCCGAAAAAGCAGGACTTAAAGATTGATTTTTTGTATTTTCACGCCTGTTCGGATATAATTTGTTTATTTTTGCGGAGAATTGACGTAATACGCAGTCGAGCGCGGTCGCGGTAACCGTTTTAAAGATTCTGAAACCTGTATCTCCGGATGGAGTTAGCTGGTATAGTCGGTAAGCCGAATGTGGGAAAGAGCACGATGTTCGCTGCCATGACGTTGGCCCCCGTCGAGATCGCGGCATATCCATTTACGACCATTAAGCCGAATCGGGGGATAACCTACCTGAGGATAAATTGCGTGTGCCGAGAACTCGGAGTCAAAGACAACCCTAAGAACAGCAAGTGCATAGACGGCGTCAGGCTCATCCCAATAGAGATCATCGATTGCCCGGGAATAATTAGACAA
>JAPDJZ010000004.1 GCA_029258815.1 archaeon | reverse complement strand
CAGGGTTATCGAGAGCCGGAACGAGGAGTATCCCCTCCTAACGCCGAAGCCGGGCTGGTCTGAGCAGAATCCCGAGGATTGGTGGGATGCTGCGAGGAGGGCCGTCAGAGCCGTTCTATCCAGATCGAGGATAGATCCCGGCGAGGTCGAGGGCATAGGCTTAACCGGCCAGATGCATGGGCTCGTAACGATCGATAAGGATGGCGAGGTGATCAGACCCGCTATACTCTGGAATGATCAGAGAACCGCCGAGGAGGCCGAGTTCATGAATAGGAAGTTCGGTAAGGCCGTGATAGAGCTCACGGGGAGCGTTGTCCAGACGGGCTTCACGGCCCCGAAGCTTCTATGGGTCAGGAATAATGAGAGGGAGAAGTTCGATAGGATCCGGAAGTTCATGATGCCTAAAGACTTCATAGGCTATAAGCTCACCGGGGAGGTTAAGACCGACGTAAACGACGCCTCCGGGACGAGCCTCTTCGACGTTAAGGCGAGAGCTTGGTCCGAGGAGCTCATCTCCGAGCTTGACCTCTCGATGGAGATCTTCCCCGAGGTTCTCGAATCCCCGGAGGTTAGGGGGGAGCTCGCCTCGGAGGCCGCGCGGGAGCTTGGACTGAGAAGCGGGATTCCGGTCGTCGCCGGAGCGGGGGATCAGGGAGCCGCCGGCGTCGGGGCCGGGGCGGTCGAGGAGGGGATAGTCTCCGTGAACATCGGAACTTCGGGGGTCGTCTTCACCTCATCCGACGCGTATAGGTTCGATCCGCTCGGAAGGCTTCACGCTTTCTGCCACGCCTCCCCCTCGAAATGGCATCTAATGGGGGTCATGCTCGCGGCCGGGGGGAGCTTGAGATGGTTTAGAGACGCCCTGTGTCAGGTCGAGAAGGAGGTCGCGGGTCTTATAGGCGAGGATCCCTATAACCTGATAGTCAGGGAGGCTGAGGCGATCCCGATAGGATCCGAGGGCCTGATCTTCCTGCCCTACCTCTCCGGCGAGAGGACGCCGCACGCCGATCCATACGCTAGGGGGGTGTTCTTCGGCTTATCATTAAAGCATGGGAAGGGGCATATGGTTCGATCGATTCTCGAGGGAGTCGCCTTCGGCTTAATGAACTCTCTGGAGATCATGATGGAGCTCGGGATAAAGCCTAGGGAGGTTAGGATCTTGGGCGGAGGATCGAGAAGCCCCCTCTGGAGGAGGATAGTCGCGGATCTATTCGGGCTGAGGGTGTATCTCCTCGAGGTCGATGAGGGGTCATCCTACGGCGCCGCGATCCTGGCCTCCGTCGGCTCCGGAGCTCATAAGACCGTCGAGGACGCCGTCAAGAAAATTATCAGGACTAGGAGCCCGATCGATCCCGATATGGGGAATCATGAAAGATATCGAAGGTTCTACGAGGCCTACAACCGCCTCTACAATGCTCTTAAGCGGGAGTTTAGGATGCTCGCCGACCTCGTATAGCCTCCTCCCAAAATCTTTCTCTACACGTATACCAGCTTCCCCTGAACTATCCTCGCGCATTTAGAGGGCTTGTGAACCGCCTTCCAGCCCTCGTCTATTATGTGGATGACCTCGAACCCCTTCGCGATCATTAAATCCGAGATTATCTTCCTATGGCATCTCCACGGGATTTTCTCGCTGCACATGATCGCCGTGGGATTATCGGCCGCGGTTTCCGCGAGCCTCTCGGCGGCTTCGATCGCCTCGCTCTTCGTCGTTAGATAGGTCGCATACGCTCTAAATCCCTCGGACTTGAAGCACCTCGCGATCCCGAGATCCTCGACATCCCTCCCGAACCTCCGGTATCCGCCGAGCCTGCCATCCCAGAGATATACGAGGCCCTCCCGCCTAAGCGCCTCTGCGAGGATTGGTTTCGAGAAGTGGGGGGCAACCCGGCTTGAGGGGAAGCTTCTAACATCGTAGACGACCTCCACCCCGAAGAGCCTTAGCAGTTTAAGGAACTCGCTCATGCTTCTATTCGAGTGGCCTATCGTGTAAACCCTTTTCGCCGGCCTCAACCCGCATCTCGATCCGCGTAAGGCCTTAATTATACTTACCCGACGATGCGCAAAGCCTCCTAAGCGGGCATCGATCGCAATCGGGTTTCGACGCTCTGCAGAAGCTTCTCCCGTGAAGATAGGCTAGGGTCTGGAACCACCCGGCGAGAGGCCCCAGCCTAGACGTGAGGATGCCTCTCAGACAGGAGCCTCTAATCGGGCATGGTTTCAAGCCGTATCTCTCCGCGAGATCCTCGACGCAGGCGTATCTCGCGCATAGGCTCTTGACCGGGAGCCTGAAGCCCGGGATGATCCCCAGCCTCCTAACCAACCTAGCTAGGTGAGCGTCGCATGGAGCGAAGTGCGGAGCCCGGCTTATCGACAAGATCACCGAGTCGGCGAGCTTGGGCCCTATCCCCTTAACCGAGAGGAGGGCTAGCCTGGCGAGCTCCGGCGGCTTAGAGGCGGCGTCCCTAGCCCAATCCTTCAAGCTCCCGAACCTCCGAACGATCCTCCGAAGAACGCTAACGGCTTCGAGGAGCTGGTAGCTTCTCGTAATCGCCTTCAGGGCGCCCGGCTTCAGGTATGCGAGCCTCTCCAGATTCCCGTCGTACCTGCTCCAGATCGCGTAGCACCATCGCCTAACCATCTCGTAGTTGGCTCTTCTCGAGAGGAGGACCGATAGGAGGATGTAGTGGGCGTCGTGGGGCGCTATCGGGATTCTAACCCCGCGATAGGCCTCGGCGAGCTTCTCCAGAACCCCTCTAAACGGCGCCCGGACCTTCTCCAGAAAGCCGGACGGATCCCTATACCATAATCCCGTCTCCAACACTATCAGGCTTTTGAGATGCTCCTCGTCGATGCTCGTGGAGCAGAACGCCGCGACCCCATCACCATGTTGCTCAAGCCTGAGCGCCCTACCGAGGGTTCCGGCGACCTTAATCCAGACGCCGGGCTTGGGGTTTTCGTATAGGCTCGAGACGAAGGACGGCTCGAAGCTCTTCTGGAGATCGTATCCCTCCGCCTCTAGCTTTATCGCGATCATTCGCGCTACAGAATCGACGTAGCCTCTTGTATCGTTTTCGCATAAGAGCACTTTATTAGAAAGGTTCTCCCATCTTAGATCTTGGGAGAGGATGAAGTCGGGTGAAGCCCTTCGGCTGCTAAGCGCCTCAATAATCCTAGCGGCCTTAATGATCTCGGCCGCCTCGGCGAGCGGATACTCCGCGATCGAAGACGATATGGAGTTCAGGGTCGATTACCCGGTCGAGGTTAAGGTCGGCTCATGCTATACGGTGAGCTTCTGGATGAAGGCGGCCGAAAACCTGACGGACCTGCTGGTGGTCTTCTCGGTGCACTATCACAGGGATTCGCAGGTCGAAACCCTATACAGCGAGACTATAATCAGCGAGAGCGAGGTCGAGGCGGGCTGGACAAAATCCAAGAGCATGCAGATATGCATTCCCCGCGAGGAGCCCGTGGACCCTTACCTCAGGGCCGACCTAGAATTCAGCTACAAGCTGAACGGGTCGGAGAAGGAGCTGGACTACGAGTGGTATATGTCGATCGTTAGGGAGGAGACCTACGGCGAGCTCGAATCCGAGCTGCAGAGTCTAGAGGATAAGGTCTCGGATCTGAAGGCCGAGGTGAAGGACCTCCAAGACCTCGTCGAGGAGAAGAATCAGAAGATCGAGGACCTCGAGGAAGCGTATCAGCAGCTGCTAGCCGAATGCTCGTCTCTGAAGGCTAGCTATCAGGAGCTGGAGAGCGACTACGACCGGCTTAGGGGCGAATACGAGGATCTCGAAAACGCGTACAGCTCGCTGGACAGCGCTCATCAATCGACCCTAATCTCCCTCGAGAAGCTCAAGACGCGGTACGAGTCTCTTACGAGCCAATACGAGGGCCTTAGCCAGCAGTATGCGAGCCTTCTCAAGGACTATGAGTCGACCCTAGCCGAGCTCAGAACCTACAAGGACATGTACGCCGACCTCAAGTCCAGGCATGAGGACCTCCGGTCGAGGCACGACGAGCTTATAGCCGAGGCCGCTAGCCTCAGGCAGCGGATCTCCGACCTCGAATCCGACTACCAATCCCTCAGCAGGATCTACGAGGCGACCCTTGGCGAGAGCAATCTAACCAAGAACGCGCTCCTAGCCCAGACCGCCGCGGTCGCGACCGGGATAGGGGTCTACGCCCTTGTCTCGAGGAGGCTTGAAAGGAGGTCTCGCGGAAAGCCGACCGAGCAGGCGGAAGAGGGGAATGAGAGGAAGGTTCAGAAGATTCTCTCCGGGAGGAGGATAACGATACCCAGCGACGCCGCGGCGAGGCTCGGGCTGAAGGAGGGGGACAGGGTGGAGATAGACTACGGTAACGGGAAGCTAATAATTAAGCCCGTGAGGGAGGAGCCTGAGGAATCGGCCGCGCCCAAGAGCGGCGGGGAAAAGGATAAACAGGCCCCGAAGGAGTAATCGCCGAGGCTTGGGATACAGCTCGGTTGAGGCGCATAAGCGGATCGAGAGGCTCGTCGCGAGAACCGTCGGCGGGGTGCCCGAGAGGAAATACTACCGCTTTAGGGTCGATAGGTGGTATGGCGGGATAGTTACCGGAGACTGCGTCGGATGCGGCCTATCCTGCAAGTTCTGCTGGGTCTCCGATAAAGTTCGATACAGACCTAGGTTCGTTGGAAAGTTCTATAAGCCCGCCGAGGTGGCTGACAGGCTGACGACCCTAGCTGGAAGGCGCGGCTTAAGGCAGCTTAGGCTAAGCGGCGGAGAGCCCACGATCGGGAAACAGCACCTCCTAAATCTCCTCGACGAGCTTAAAGGATGCGGCTACACCTTCATCCTCGAGACGAACGGAATCCTACTAGGCTACGATGAGGATTACGCGAAGCAGCTCGGGAGATACGACTTCATACACGTCCGCGTATCCTTGAAGGGCTGCTGCGAAGAAGAGTTCGCTAGGCTTACGAACGCGAACCCCGAGGACTTCAAGCTTCAGCTAAAAGCCTTGGAGAACCTCGTCAAGCATGGCGTCGAATGTCATCCAGCGGTAATGATATCATTCTCGACGAAGGAGAGCTTGAACAGCCTCCTGAGAAGGCTAAGCGAGATAGATCAAAGCCTCGTCGAGGAATTCGAGATCGAGGAACTGATACTCTATCCTCACGTAGTCGAAAGGCTGAAGAAATACAGGCTTGAGTATCTCACGGGCTATACCCCCGACCGAGTTCCACCCGAGCAGATATGAAGCCTATCAAACCGGCTCAATCCTCTGAACCTTGGGGCAGTAGGGATCCGGGCCGTCGAAGGTTCCGTAGGCGATGTAGGATCTCGCGTAGCATCCGCCCATGCATACGTCTCGCAAGCCGCAGGATTTGCAGGGCTCCTTCAGCTTCGGGTTCATAACCTTCCTAACGTGCTCGCTTTCAAAATATTTCTCGAGAGCCTTCCTGAAGCCCATCTTCACGTTGCCGGAGGATACGTCGAGGACATCGCAGAGCAGGAGGTTTCCGGCCGGATCTATATCGACGACCTTCCCCCTCCTACAATCAGCCCAAGTCGAGACGTATCTCGGATCTATGAAGAGTTTCGCCGGAACATAGCACCAGACCGTCATCCAGTAGCCGAGGCTCTTGGCGGCCTCCTCGGCGGACTTTAAGGCGGCTATAAGCTCGCTTACGTCGGGCGCTATCCCCGGGTTAGCCCTCCCAACCGGCACTATCGGGATCATGCAAGCGCTATCGGCTCCAAGCCTCTCCGCGAGCTCGACGTATCCCCCGGCCTCGAAGTAGTTCAGCTTGGAGATAGCCATGATGGTCGAGAATTCCACCCCCTCCCTCCTAACCGCCTCAGCGCCTCGCATGAGCCTCTCCCAGGTCCCCTCACCCCTAATCCCCTCGTGAACCTCCCGCGAAGCCCCGTCCACGCTCAGGAACACGTAGACGTCGTATCTCCTGAAGAGCCTGGCGAACTTCTCATTCAGCAGAACACCGTTCGTATTAACGCTGCATTCGACGCCCCGGTCGTAAAGCTCCTTAATACATGGCTCGAGATCCTCGGATAATAGCGGCTCACCCCCCGTTAAGCCGACGTAGCGTACTCCCGCCTCCGCGAGCTCGCGAATAAGCTTGAGCTTCTCCTCGAGGCTAAGCTCCCCCATCCCGAGGAACCTGCTAGCGTAGCAGTGGACGCAGTTTAGGTTACATCGGCTATTCATAAGCCAGATAACCGCCTGAGGATTCATAGCCTTCAGGACCCCGCCTCGGGAGGATGGCGCCCGCCGAAGAGCCTTAATTCGGACACCGGATTAGATCCGGCTGGCGAGTATTTATAGGTTAAAGTTGAGCATTCTTAAGTTAAGCTCTCATGCGGCCGGCTTCGAGAAACCAGCTCTGGCGCTACAAGACCCAGATAATTAGACCCTTCGATCCCTGGAAGAGTAGGCTCTGCACCTGCCCGCCGAAGTTCACCCTAGATCCCTATACCGGCTGCGAGCATCGCTGCCTATACTGCTACGCGTCATCGTATATTCGGAGGTTTTATGAGTGTAGGCCGAAGAAGGATCTCCTGAGGAAGGTTGAGCGCGATCTCCGGAGGCTTCCCGGAGGCGCCTTGATCTCGATCTCGAATAGCTCGGATCCCTATACCCCCATGGAATCCAAGCTTATGCTTACGAGGGGATGCCTCCAGCTCTTTCGAAGGAGGAGCGGGGATCTTAGAATACTCTTGATAACGAAGAGCGATCTGGTGGCAAGAGATGTGGATCTATTGCTCGGGTTGAGGTGCGCCGTGACCTTCACGATAACGACCTTGGACGAAAGCTTGGCTAGGAGGCTCGAGCCCGGAGCGCCGACGCCCTCGAGGAGGATCGAGGCCGTTAGGAGGCTTAGCGGGAAGGGGATTCCGGTAGGGGTTAGGGTGGATCCGATAATCCCGTTCCTAAACGATGGAGAGGTCGAGGAGATCCTGAGGGAGGCGAAAGACGCCGGCGCCGTCCACGCGACCTTCAGCACCCTCAAGCCTAGACCCGACGGATGGAGGAGGCTTGAGAACGCCTTTCCAGAGGTCTGCGAGAAGCTTAGACCCCTATACTTCGTCGAGGGCGAGCGCATCGGGAGAAGCTACTATCTCCCGAAGCCTCTGAGGTTCAAGCTTGTGAAGGGGGCCGCCGAGCTGTCGGAGAAGCTCGGGCTGAGCTACGCGTGCTGCCGGGAGGGCTTCCCGGAGCTGAATCGAGCCGGAAGCTGCGATGGAAGCCACCTCATACCTGTTAAGCCTATCCGAGAATGGATAGGATGACGGCCTTAGCCGTGTGAAGCCTATTCTCTGCCTGATCCCAAACCACGGACCTCCCGCCGTCTATGACCTCCGGCGAGACCTCCTCCCCCCGCTTCGCGGGAAGCGGATGCATGAAGATGGCGTTCGATTTCGCCACCTCGAATAGCCTTTCAGAAACCTGGTATCTCGGTATGAATATCCTGAGCCTCTCCTCCCGCTCGCTCTCCATGCCCATGCTCACGAAGGTATCCGTCATTATCACGTCGGCGTTTTCAGCGGCCTTCATCGGATCCTCGGTAACCTCGATTCTCGACCCGCTTCCCAGAGCATTCTCTCTAGCCATTTTCAGATAGCTTTCATCGGGTTCATATCCCTTTGGGCAGGCTATCGAGACGTGTATCCCGAGCTTGGCGGCTCCGATGAGGGTCGAGTTGCAGACGTTGTTCCCGTCGCCGATCCAAGCGATCTTAATTCCCTCGAGCCTCCCGAGCTTCTCCCAGATCGTAAGCAGGTCTGCGAGGGTCTGGAGCGGGTGATCCAGATCGGATAAAGCGTTTACCACGGGCTTATCGGACCATCGGGCGAGCTCCACGAGATCCGAGTGCCTCCTAACCCTAGCCGTTATCAGGTCAACGTATCTTGAGAGAACCCTAGCCGTGTCGGCCACAGTCTCCCCTCTCCCGAGCTGGAGCTCGTCGAATCTAAGATAGATCGGGTGTGCTCCGAGCTCGGCTACGGCAACGTCTAGCGAGATTCTAGTTCGGGTCGAGGGCTTCTCGAAGATCATGGCCACACTTCTCCCCGAAAGCCTTCCGGAGTACATTCGCCTATCCTTCTTCAGCTCCGCCGAAAGCCTCAGCAGCCCGAGGATCTCATCCCGGGTTAGGTCCTGCAGGGTTAGGAGGTCTCTGCCGCGCAGGGACTCCACGATCATCGGAATCACTCCAGCGGAATATCCTAAATACTGTTATCTCCTCTGCCTCCTCTTCCTCGAGGGCTTGGGCTTCCGCGGAGGCTTCCTCCTGGCCGGAGGCTTCTTGCATTTCTCCCGGATCTCCTGAAGCCTCTTCTCTAGCTTCTCCCTGAGCTCGGCCCCCCTATCGACTCGGGTGAAGTAGTCTATCTTCGCGGCTATCGCTATCGCCGCCGCTAGGGCTCTAGCGATCTTCCCCCTAAGATGCTTCGGGGAGCCGTGGACGAGCGGGCTCTGGAATAGGATTCCGTGCTTCGGAGCCCCCCTCCCGGTTCTAAAGAACCTGAACAAGGCTTTCTCCGCCCCAAGAACTTGGATCGTGCTCGCCGGAAGCCTAGCGAGCTTCTCGAGGCCACCCGCCATCGAGATCAGCTTAGCCCCTAGGATCGGGCCTGCGGTGGCTGAGATGTTCGGGGCCTCGGCAGACATAAGCTCCTCGATATACCTCTCCTGCTCCCGCCTAAGCTTGATGAGCCTCAGGCCTTCTCGGGCTATCCCCCTAACCTGCTCCTCGTCCTCCGGGCTTAGATCGGCTCCGACCGAGCTCTCGGCCTTCTTCATAATCTCCTCAGCCTTCTTCGAGCCCACTATCTTGGCGAGCTTCTCCTCGTCGAAGTTCTTCCTCGACCCGAGCTCCGCGACTATCCTCATGTAATCCTCTAGGTCGTCCACGAGGTCGGCTAGCTCCGGGAAGTGGAGGCCATACCACTCCCTGCACCGGGTATAGAACATGTTCACCTGCTTGTCTAGATCTTCGAGGACGTGAACCGCGTGAACTATCATCATGTCCCTTCGGGCGACCGCCTCCTTAAGCTCCTCCGCGACTATCCTATCGAGAACCTTCTTGACCTCGAGCCTATACTCCTCGACGCTCGGGGCGTAACCCCTCTCGACGAAGATCTCCTCGAGGTTTACCGCGTGATCGAGCTCGGAGAATTTCACCCCCCCAGCCTCCCTGGAAAGCGCTTCGAGGATGGTCGACGGCGAGACCATCACCTCCCTATGGCCGTCGGCCGCGAGCTTCGAGAGAACCTCCCTAACCTCCGGAACGAGCTCCCCCTTCAAAACCCTAGAAAACCTACTACACCTCTCATCGAGATTTTCCGGGAACGGCCTGAACTCCCGGATATCCCCATCGGCCACCGCCAAGACTCCGAGGGGGTTGACGATCAAGCATACGGGCTTATAGCTCATGATCCATACTCATCCGGAATTCTAGTCTAATTAGAGTTTCGCCGCCCCCGCGAAGCTCGTCCCATAGGGCAGCAGGTCGGCCATGGTTA
>JAPDJZ010000093.1 GCA_029258815.1 archaeon | reverse complement strand
GCTCACGATGGAGATCCTGAAGGACGCCGGCTATGGAGACCTCGCTAAGGAGGAGAGCCTGGTCAGGCTCGTCAAGGAGAGGCTGGGCTTGATCCCCAAGGACTTGGACGAGGCCATCAGATACGCTAAGGAAAACCCCGAGAAGGTTAGGATTAAGGTGAGGATCCCGGGGACGAGGATAGTGATCGACCTCGGAGAGCTTTCGTGGGCTAGGTTCCTGATAGGCGAATACGCCTTTAATCCGGCTCACGAGATTTTTCAAAGCTATTTCGCCCGGGGGATGCCGAAGCCGAGCGATATCAGGCTCGGGGACACCTACTTCTACGGGATGATGGACATGGCCGAGGCGATAATCTCGGCGATAGAGAAATGCTCGATAGAGCTTCAGCCCCATCTATACTCGAAGATACTCCTCTCCGGAGGGAACTTCGGCTGGAGCGCTCCGAGCGAGCTCGAGGGGGTGGCGATAACCGCCGATCAAAAGATTAGGATTATGCTGATCGAGAAGGGGATAGAGAATTCGGAGGTCGTCGTAGTTGGAGACCCGAAATACTCGGTCTGGAGGGGGTGCATAGTCTACGGATACGCCGTCCCCGTCGACTACGAGTGGAGGTGGGAGAGGATGGAGGGGTGGATGAGCCTTGCGTAGAAGAATCAGCCCGGAGGACGCGGTTTCAGCGCTCTACGAGGAGGAGGGATTCTACGAGGTGGAGCGCGGAGGCGATCCCGAATCACTCTACATAAGTAGGGTGATCCTCTCGGATGGGAAGCGGGAGCTGGTCGTAAGCGTTCTCGATGAGGACTCCTTTACGAGCAAAGGCGCGATACAGGACATACTCCTACACGCCGAACGACTCAAAGCCAAATTCGATGGGGTGTGCATAGCGGTTCCGAGAAAATACGCGAAGGCGTTTGACGAGGGCGTCATGGCCTTTCACGGGTTCGGCTTGGTAATCTACGATAACATAGGGGCCGAGGAGGTCATCCCGCCGAGGATCAGGGAGAAAAGGACGGAATGCGAGGAGAAGCGGGAGGTCGAACGGGTCGCGCGGGTTGAAAGCCAAGAGATGGTGAAGCTTAGAGGAGAGCTATCAAGGCTTCTAAGAATCTTGGAGGAGGTCGAGGCTAGGCTCGACAGGCTTGAAAGGGAGCAGAGAAGCCTAATCTCGAGGCTTAGTAGGGCTGAGGCGGAGCTGGCCGAGCTCAAGATGGGGCCGGCTAAAACAAGAACATACGAGGAGAAGCCCGTCGAGGTGAAGGCGGAGACCCCGAAATCATCGGGAAACCTCCCATCCTATCTCAAGGATAATCCGTGGATCGACATACTGTCTAGGAGAGAATGAGCTTTGCCCAGGCTAGTCTTCCTAGGATCGGGGTCGATAATCCCGAGCAAAACTCGGTTCTCGTCGGGTATACTCGTTCAGACGAAGAGATCGGAAAACATCTTGATGGATATAGGGCCGGGGGTGATCGAGAAGCTTAGAAGGCTGAACCTCGACGTAACGGCGATAAGCTATGTTCTGGTAACGCACCTACACGTTGATCACGTATGCGACCTCCTACCGCTTCTGAAGATCCTAGGTCTACTCGGGGGCCACGTCGAGATCTACGGCCCTCCCGGCATAAGGGTCTTCCTCGACCTACTGACCTCCGATCGAAGGCTATTCGGCTATCTTTCAGACCTTAGATGCAGGAGCGTCATGAGGGTTAGGGAGCTCTGGAGGGACTCGGTGGAGCTTAAGCCCGGGATAGCCCTTAGAACCACGCCCGTCGATCATTTCCATGGGATAGCGTTTAGGCTCGAACTCGAGGGGGTCTCGATAACCTACTCCGGAGACTCCGCGCCGGATCCTAGGCTGATCGACCTCGCTCGGGGAACGGACGTTCTAATCCACGAGTGCTCTTTTCCGGCGAGCAGGCTTAAGGGTAAGCATACCTCGGCCGAGGATCTGCTCAGGCTGGCATCCGAGATCAAGCCCAAGATCCTGATCTTAACCCATCTCTACCCCGAGATGGAGGAGGCTCTCCCGAGCTACCTTCGGATCTTCTCGGAGAAGCTGGCCTGCAGGATCTACGCCCCGAAGGATCTGGACGTAATAGATGTCTAAAATCCCCGCGGGTTTTACCCCGAGATTCGCCGAGCCGGGTGATCGAGGTAACTTCTTTAAGGATCTGGAGGCCGTATCGGGTCGGCGGATGGGGGTTGATCCTAAGCGATTTCGACCTCTGGAACTACATTAGGAGCGGTAGGCTCGTGATAAAGCCGTTTAGAGAAGACGTCGTTAGGGAGAACGGCCTGGATCTGAGGATCGGAGCGAAGATAGCTAGGATGAAGCCCGTGGACGAGGTCTTCGACACCCATAACGACGACGAGATAGCGAGGTTCTATGATGTCGAGGAGGGAGACTCCTTCGTGATAAGGCCCAGGGAGCACGTCCTCCTCCACACCCTCGAATACATCAAGCTACCCCTAGATCTAATGGGCTTCGTAAACCTTAGAAGCAGCTACGCCCGGATAGGCTTAAGCATACCGCCGACCATAATCGACGCGAACTTCGAGGGGGAACTCACGATAGAGCTTATAGGCGGGGAGTTCCCCATAAGGCTCTACGCCGGGGATAGGTTCATCCACGTCGTCTTCTCGAAGCTATCCTCGCCCGTCGAGAGGCCGTATTCCGGGAAATATCAAGGCCAGCGCGGGATTAGGCTCCCATCCTTCAAAGACTAAAAACCCTTTTATCCAGATTAAGACTCATGGATTACGGAGAAGACCTTGTGGGCGAAGATCCTTAGACCCGACGCGATCCTAGTTTGGAAGGACCCTGAGGTAGTTAAGAGGCTTAGATGGTATAGGTCCGTAATGCTCGACGAGACCCCGGCGAAATTCCTCATAGTTAGGTCGATTAAAGCGCCATCAAACATCAGAGAGCTGAGCGAGGAAGAGCTTTGGAGAATCCACGAGGAACTGCATGGAGAAGCCGAGGAGCTCTTCAGGGAGAACTTCGGATCGGGCGTGGACTACGATAAGCTTAAGCCCGCAACCCCATCATACCTGGATCTTAAGATAGAGCTCGCTAGAAGAATTCTCAGGAGCTGTAGGTTCTGCGAATGGAGGTGCGGGGTCGATAGGACGAGGGGCCAGAAGGGGGTGTGCCAGCTTCCGGACAAGGCTTACGTGGCCTCCTTCTTCCACCACCACGGCGAGGAAGCGCCGCTCATAGGAACCGAGGGGCAGGGCGGATCGGGAACAATCTTCTTCGCCTCATGCAACCTCCACTGCGTCTTCTGCCAGAACTGGGATATATCCCATCCAGACGCCCCCTTCTCCTCGGTAGGCGTTGAGGTAGATCCGCGGAGGCTCGCCTTGATAGCGAAGAGGCTTAGGCTTGAGGGAGCCGCGAACATAAACTACGTGGGCGGAGACCCGACCCCGAACACGTGGATCATAATAGAGTCGCTTAGATACCTAGACGTTAACGCTCCCATACTCTGGAATAGCAACATGTATCTAAGCATGGAGTCGATGAAGCTCCTCCTAGACCTAGTAGACATCTGGCTCCCGGACTTCAAGTATTGGAACGACGAATGCGCCGCGAGGCTGTCAAACGTTCGAGGCAAGATCGGGTATAGGGAGGCGGCTACCAGAAACCACCTGCTCGCGGCGAGACACGGAGATATGATAATCAGGCATCTAGTCTTACCGAATCACCTCGAATGCGATACGAAGCCCATCCTGAGGTGGATCGCGGAAAACATAGGGGACAAGGTTCTCGTGAATATAATGGAGCAGTATAGGCCGGAATACCTCGTAGCCAGAGAGCCGGAGAAGTATCCGGATATTGCTAGGAGGCCGACTCGGGAGGAGATGATGGAGGCTTACCGCCTCGCCGACGAACTCGGCATAGTCTATCGGCCAGTCTCCTAGGAATCTACTCCTTTTCCAGGATCACGACATCGACCTCGGCAAGCTTCTTAAACCTCTCAGCATCATCCCTGCTACCAACGATAGCTCCATAATGCATGGGGATCGCCACCTTCGGCTTAAACGCGTTAACGGCCTCGGCCGCCTCCTCGGCGGTCATCACGAAGGTCCCGCTAACCGGGACGAGCGCCACATCAACCTTAAGCCCTCTCAGCTCCTGAACGAAGTCCGTATCCCCAGCGTGGTAGATCCTAACCCCCCCAACTTCTAGGACGTAGCCCACGAAGCCCTCCTCCTTCGGATGATAAACCACTCCGGGAGCTCTGAACTTATTCACGTTATAGGCCGGGACGGCCTCGACCCTAGCGCCATCGATCTCGACGACATCGCCCGGCTTGACGATCTTAACTATCCCCGACCCCAGAAGCTTAAGCTTCTCCCTACAAGCCTCGGGAGCGACGAGGTAGGTCTCGGGCTTCAGGATCTTCTTAATGTCCTCGAGGCTTAGGTGGTCGAAGTGGTCGTGGGTTACGAGGATGGCATCGGCCGCGCCCTTGGGCCTAATCTTGAAAGGATCCACGTAGAATCGCTTACCCTGATAGGTTATTAGGAAGCCCGCGTGGCCCAGCCAGATTATCTCGACGTCATTATACTTAAAGCCCATGAAGGTAATATTGTAGCAGCTTCTTAAAAGAGTTCCCGCGCGGTGGAGAGGGGCATGATAGACGTTCACTGCCATTTGACCGCTCGGGAGTTTGCCGGCAGGGTCGATTCGGTGGTTAGGGAGGCTTCCGAGGCCGGGGTTAAGGCGATTATAACGTCGGGTTTAGGCTATTCCGATTGCCTTAAAGCTTTGGAGATCTCGAGCAGATACGAGGTGGTTTATCCCGCTCTCGGGGTTCCGCCGTATGATCTCTCGGGCTACGAGAGGGTTATGGAGCTCATCGAGAAGGAGCGCGGGAGGATAGTCGCTATAGGCGAGGTCGGCCTGGACTTCTGGAGGGGTGGAAGAGAGGATAGGGATCTTCAGCGCAAGGTCTTCGAGGGCTTCATAGACTTGGCTAAAAGCTTGGACCTCCCGATGGTTGTTCACTCGAGGAGCGCCGGGAAGTATGCTCTCGAGATCCTCTTCTCGAAGAGGGTTGAAAGGGTCGTGATGCACGCCTTCGACGGGAAGGCGGCCTACGCGGCTAAAGCGGCTGAGAGGGGATTCATGTTCAGCATACCGCCGTCGATCGCTAGGAGCCCTCAGAAGCGGAAGCTCGTTAGGAGGCTGCCGGTCGACAGCCTGCTCCTCGAAAGCGACGCCCCGGTCCTCTCCCCGACTCCCGGCGAGCTGAATCACCCTAAGAACGTTAGGGTTTCCGCTGAGTGGATAAGCAGGCTGAAGCATATTCCGCTCGAGAAGGTTATCGGTAGAACCACCGAGAACGCTCTGAGGATCTTCAACCTCCGGCTGAAGGTATGACCCGGGGAATATTGGGAAAGTCTAATTAAATGCTCCGTCCATATACGAGAGGGTGAATAGCTCTGAGCTTAGAGGAGGTCTCGAGGCTTCCATGGGTCGAGAAGTATAGACCGAAGTCCCTAGACGAGATAATAGATCAGGAGGAGGTCGTAGCGAGCCTGAGGAACATCCTGAAGACGAAAGCCGTTCCGCACATGCTCTTCGCGGGGCCTCCCGGGGTCGGCAAAACCGCGACTGCCCACGCCTTCGCCAGAGACCTCTTCGGCGATAGGTACATCGATGATGGGCACTTCCTAGAGATAAACGCCTCCGACGAGCGCGGAATCCAGACGATAAGGGAGAAGGTTAAGATGTTCGCCAGGCAGATACCGATGGGAGGCTACGGATTCAAGATACTGTTCTTGGATGAGAGCGATCAGCTAACCGACGACGCTCAGCACGCGTTTAGAAGGGTCATGGAGCAGTTCTCAACGACCTGCAGGTTCATCCTAGCGGCAAATTACAGCAATAGGATAATCGAGCCGATCCAATCTAGGTGCGCCGTCTTCAGGTTCAGGCCGCTAGTAAAGGCTGACGTGATAAAGTTCCTTAAGCGCATAGCGGATGGAGAGGAGCTTGAGGTGGATGATCAGGCGCTTGAGGTGATCTACGACTTCTCGGAGGGCGATATGAGGAAGGCGATAAACATCCTCCAAGCCTCGGCATCGATCTCGAAGAAGATCGACGAGAAGACCGTTTACCGGGTCATGGGCTACGTGAGCAGGGGCGAGATTAGGAAGATACTCGAGCTAGCGCTTTCCGGAAAGTTCTCGGAGGCTAGGGACGAAGTTAGAAGACTGCTCTACGTTCAGGGAATACTGCCGAGCGACATCATCTCCGCGATCTACCGCGAGCTCTTCTACCTAGATCTGAGCGAGGAGGATAAGCTTGAGCTCCTAGACCTCCTAGGCGAGATAGATTACAGGATCTCGGAGGGAGCTACGCCCGAAGTTCAGCTTATGGCCTTCCTAGCTAGGATAGCCGCCAAAGGTAGAAGGTAGGAGGCCGGATCCTTGAGCGAGATCTGGGTCGAGAAGTATAGGCCGAAGAGGGTCGCCGACGTCGTGGGAAACAAGAAGTCGGTGGAGGCTTTCGTGAAATGGATGAAGCAGTGGGAGCTCGGCAAGCCTCCGGAGAAGAAGGCAGCCCTCCTCTACGGGCCGGCGGGGGTCGGTAAGACGAGCCTGGTTCTCGCTTATGGGAGGGAGCACGGCTACGACGTCGTCGAGGTTAATGCGAGCGACTGGAGGAATGAGGCTAGGATGAGGTGGGTCGTCGGGGAATCCTCCCTTCAAGCGACCTTAGATGGCTCGTCGAGGAAGATAATTCTCGTCGATGAGGTTGACGGGATAGCGGGGAAGGAGGACGCGGGGGGAATAGCGGCCCTAAGGAAAATCATAGACGAGACCAGGGTGCCGCTGGTATTGGTCGCTAACAATCCCTGGGATCCGAGGCTCGCTCCGATTAGGGAGAGGTGCCTGATGCTCGAGTTTAGGAGGCTTAGGAAGTCGGAGGTCCTGAGAAGGCTTAGAGAGATAGCTAGGCAGGAGGGGATACGGGTCTCGGACGCCGTCCTCGAGAAGATAGCCGAGAATTCTGAAGGGGATTTGAGATCCGCGATAAACGACTTTCAGGCGATAACCGGCGGAAGGAAGGTCGTCGATGAGAAGGTCTTGGAGGTTCTCGGATCCCGGAACCGCGTCAAGCAGATATTCGACGCACTCAGAATCATCTTCAACGCTAAATCCATTCGAGCGGCCAGAGCGGCCTTGGAGGGTCTTGAGATCGACCTCGACATGGTCTACGCTTGGATACTGGATAACGCCCCGGCGCAGATTCCGGATCCCAGCGACCTCGCAGACGCTCTCGAGGCTCTTGCGAAAGCCGATGTTTTTCTAGCTAGGGTGAATAGGAAGCAGGAGTGGAGGCTGATAAAGTACGCGGTGCCGATAATGACCGGCGGCGTCGCGGTCGCGAGGAGGCATAAGCCGGCGGGGTTTGTTAAGTTCTCCTTCCCATCTAGGATAAGGCTCCTCCAGTCCACCGGCCGGGAGAGGGAGCTTAGGAGGAATATCGCTCAGAAGATCGCCTCGAAGCTGCATCTCTCGACCGCGAAGGCATTAACTCACATGCTCCCATACGTCTCCTTCATCCTAGAGAACGACGGCGGGATGGGGAAGGGCTTAGCAGAATACTTCGAGCTAACCCCGGCGGAGGTAAATTACCTAGCCGGCGGGAAGGTCGAGAAGGAGAAGGTTAAGGCGGCCGCTCCGGCGAGGAGAGCTAGGAGAAGGCGTAGATCCTAGTCCCTTCCGAGGATCGATTCGAGCTCCCTCCTGAGGATCGAGGCCGGCATCCCGGGTAAGGAGATGTAGGATCTCCTACCCCTAGACCCTTCACTCCTAACGTTTATCCTAATTATCCCGAGATCGTCCAGCCTTTGCAGGTTCTCCCAGAAGCGGGTATAGGCTCTAGGTCTAGTCGAATATTCTTCGCAGACGAGCCTGTAGTATTGCTGATATAAGTCTCCGGCCGTGATATACGCTCGGCCTCCCCGAAGGGCTCTGGTTAAGGCTAGGAGGATAAGCTGCTCGTGCTGGCTGAGAAACTCCAAATGCTCCCTCCTAATCGCAGGATAGACGCTCGCCGAAGCCTTCCTAACGTGCTCGGGGGTTATCCTCGGAGATCCCTCCGCCTCCGCGTACTTTCCAGCCCTCCAGAGAATATCCAAGGCGTACCTAGCGTCCCCCCGCTCCCCCGCGAGATCCGCTACCAGCCTGAGGGATTCCTCCATGAGAACCCCAGGCATCAAAGCCTCCTCAGCCCTGAACTTCAGGATATCGTAGAGCTGGTCGTTGCTGTATTCGCTTAGGTGGATGGCGTTTCCCAAGAGGCTGCTCCTCGTGCTCTCATCCAGCATGTCGAAGATTTCGGGATTCCTCGTAACCAGGATCAGGGAGATCCTCGGAAGCCTATCCCTAACCTCGCTTATCCTAGTGAGGAAGTACAGCGCGTCCTCCTCCCTGCTAACGAGCAGGTCAACCTCGTCAAGCGCTATTACCGCGTAAGCCTTCTTGGCCTCCAGATAATTGAGAAGCTTATTGAACAGCTCCTCGTTCGAATACCCCCTCGTGCTTATCATGGCCCTGAGCTGCTCGACGAGCCTAGCGAGGATCAGGAACGTGGTCTTGCTTATCCTGCAGTTAACGTAAAGAAACCTTAGATCGACGCCGTTCGCCCTAGCCTCCTCCACGGCCCTAGATCCGAAGAGCTTTACGAGAGCGCTCTTCCCGGTTCCGACCGAGCCCGTTATAATGACCCGGATCGGGGCTGCGGAGGCGCCCGAGATAACCCCGCTGAAGAAGGTCCTAAGAAGGTGAAGCTCCCCATCCCTGTGAGGAAGCCGGCTGGGGATGTAGTCGGGCGAAAGCCTCTCCTCGGCCTTGAAAATCCTAACCATCGCCTATACCAAGAGCTAGAGCGAATAAGTCATTTAAAAGATAAAGCCTATGCGGCCGGCGGGATTTGAACCCGCGACCACTGGCTCGGGGGGCCAGCGGGGTAAGGGTGGGATGGGTGGTTTTTCGGGTGATAGGGGCGGTATTACTGGGGAGGCGTTACTGCCTGCAGTTACGCCGCTGGATACCGTAGCAAATATAGTTACGGCTCAGGATCCTAAACTATGGGATGCTTTTCGGAGGTATGTGATGAATGAGTATAGCCGGGTTCACGCCTTGAATATTCTGAATTATGCTAGGAAGTATGGTAGGCTGCTGGTGATGGGTGATCTCTCGCCCCTGCTTGAGCTATCGCCTGATAAGCGGAGGCATGTCTTAGCCGCTTTATCCGCTTTATCGAAATACTTGGGTAGGTATGAGGAGTTTAAGCGGCTTAAAAAGCGTTACGGGATCAGGGTTGAGAAGCCTAGTAAGATCATGGCTCAGATAGACTCAAGCAGCCTAAAAGAGCTGGCCGAGTGGATTCATAGGGCTAGAGAGCGTCTAGCCGCCTTCATAGACTTCGCATTAGCTACCGGTATGAGGCCTACCGAGGTAATAGAGAGCTTTAATCTGATAAAGGAATTGCATGAAGCCGGGAGGCTTGACAGCTACTATAAGGATGGCTGGCTGGAGCATTTCAGATATGAGAAGCTGTTTCTGAGGAGAACTAAGAAGGTTTATGTAAGCTATGCTCCGAGGGAGATAATTCAAGCAGTAGTAG
>JAPDJZ010000104.1 GCA_029258815.1 archaeon | reverse complement strand
GGTCAGCTTCATCGTAATTGAGCCTGAGGGTTACAACCTCCTCTAGGGCTTGATGAAGTAGTGGCCCGCGTCTAATCACCCCACCTTTAAACTCTCTAAGCTTCTCTGGATCGAACCCCTTTATAATCAATTAGGAAATAAAAGGTGGCCGGCGTCGGGGTCAGCATAATACGCGGCGATAAGCCCAGCACTACGATCGCGGTTGATAGGAGCGCGCCCCTCAAGCCCATCGCTAAATATAGGAAGTAGACCGGTATCTCGGCGGGATCATATAGTGGATAGCTTACAGGGGGGAAGGGTAGGAAATGGCTTAAGCCGGCAAGCTCCATCGCCAAGACCAAGGCCCAAAAAATAGCTGAGACGGCCGCCACCTTAGTAGAGCTCGGCATAGTGAACTTGAAAAATCACTCTCACTTTAAAAACTAGCAGAGTTTCCCATATCTGAGTATTGACATCCCCCCGCTAAAGCGGGAGCTTTTCAGCGCCATATTGTAAGAAACTCATGCCTACATCAAAGAGAAGAAGTGAGAAATTATCGTGTATCCGAGCTCGTCTTGGATTAATCGTGTTCCTCTACTTCCTCCTCGTGTTCTCCAGGCTCCTTCTTCCGTTTCTTGCCGCCTATAGTAGACGGTGCCTCCGGCCCGCCGTGTGCAGGATGACCCCCTTGCATCCTCTTTAGACGCTCAATCTTGTTCTCGACGGATCTTATCATCTGCTCCGCCTTGTTCAGCAGCCTTATGGCCTTACGCAGATCTCCCTTTTGAAGGCTGTCCTGAGCTTCCTCCACGAGTCCTTCGATTAGCGAGAGGGCGGCGCTTATACTCCCAGCACCCTCTTGACCGACAAGCTCCTCCAGCTCTCGCCTTAGATCCTCTAGCTTTTCTCTAACCTCATTTATCCTTTCGATCAGCCTATTATAGATCTGAGACCTCAGCTCCTCTTCTTCTGAGACTTCCTCCAAAACTCTCTCAGCATGAGATATAACCCTCTTAGCTCTGGCGAGCTCCCTCATAACGTCCCCAAAGCTGATATTAGTCGATGTGATCTGGCTTGAGAGCTCCTTTAGCATGGAGATCGTTTCATTCAACCTCTCCGCGACGTCCGTTAAGTTCGCTTCCTCCGCCTCGCCTCTAAGCTCCTTTAATTCTTCAAGATATCGTGATATCGTCTCATTCAGATCTTCGAGCTTCTCCTCTAGTACGCTCTCAACCTCCCCCTTCACCTCGCCCCTCGTAACATTCCCGGCCCCACGCCCTTGGAGTAGCCGCTCCAGAACGCTATCAGAAATGATTTGGATAAGAAAAGTTTAAACGTACTTATGATGAATACGTACTTATGGTCGAGATAATAAAGGCGGAAGTCCCAGAGGCTCTAGCCAAGAAATTCAGGAGAAAGGCCATGGAAGTCTACGGATACAAAAAGGGAGCAATGAAAGCTGCGCTCGAAGACATGTTAAGGCGATTTATAACCCTGGGAGATGTCGATTGGGAAAGATTGAAAGGCGTGATTAAATCAGAGCTGACATCAGTCGAGCTGCAGCATCAAGCATGGAAAAAGGTGGACTAACAATGCTCTTAATTGATACGAATATCTTCCTCGAACTATTACTTGGACAGGAAAAGGCCGACGAATGTCAGAAGTTCCTAGAAATGGTTTCGGGGGGCGAGCTGGAGGCCGTGGCCACGAAATTTAGCATTCACGCGATAGAGGCAATACTCAATGACTCGGAGCTAATTCTAATATTCCTAAGGAACCTTCGGAACTCCATAGGATTAGACATATACGAGACGAGCATGGATGACGAAATTGCCGCATCAATGTTGATGAAAAAATTGAAATTAGATTTCGACGACAGCCTCCAGTATTACGTCGCAAAGAAATTGGGCGTGAAAGCGATAGTAAGCTACGATAAGCATTTCGACAAAACAGATATCCAGAGAAAAGAGCCATCAGACTTCATTTAGATCTCTGAACCTCATCTTCCTTCATTAAGGCGCTTCTTGAATGCCTCATAATTATCATTAAACAAATAAATATTAAGGGAAGCTTATAATTTAAAGATGGTTGAAGAAGAAAGGATAGTCATTGACGGAAAAATTTTGGGAGGGAAGCCCGTAATAAAGGGAACAAGAATTCCAGTTTACCTTATAGTCGAAATGGTTGCTAATGGATTGAGCATAAAGGACATTTTGAAGGAGTATCCTGAATTGAGTGAAGAGGATGTTAAGGCGGCTTTAAGGTATGCCGCCTCTCTGCTAAAGAGGGAAACTTATTATGAAATTTCTTCTAGATGATAACGTTCCATATTCCCTCAAAACCTTCTTAATGGATAGGAACATAGAATGTGTGAAAACTTTCGAAGTAAGTTTGAAAGGGAGAGGTGATGAAGAGATAATAGAGTATGCTATTTCGAATGATTACAAGATAATCACCTTGGATCTTGACTTCAGTTTTCTCTTCTCCAAATATCCAAAGGCTACAACCATCATAGTAAGACCGAAGATTTTATTGCCAGAAAGGATTATCGAAATAGTTGACAAATGGTTGGATAAAATAATGGCGGAGAAAGGCTTAATCATATTGACAGAAGACAAAGTAAGGATCAGAAAGTTAGAATAGCTTCATCAAGAATATCGAAATCAATTTATTTTCTAAGATGAAATAAAATTTTTGAAACAGATACACTTTACCATTTTAGCCAGGGAGTTGAAAAGTGAATCATTATCAATGTGGAGTAAGAAAGCACGAAAAGGACTAGATAGGGTAACGCCTATATTCATTTCGAAGGTCAAGAGATTACAAAGAGAATAAGATGGCGGTGGAGGTAGTAGTTTTTAGAAATTATATGAGACGCATCCTTATTCTTATGGTACTTCAAAATATTTTCTAGTGGCTCCCGCCACCTTGACGTCAAGTGAGGTAACATCTACTATGAACGGGTAGTGATTTGTTACTTCCCCCACTGCTAGGCATCGTCTGCTTGGCAGCGCCTTTGCGACTTGGATGATTGTTTCAGGGTCTATTTTTGCTGCCGGAGATACGTGTGTCAGATCGCTTTCCTCCGTTAGATGGAAGAGGAACAGGTTATCTGCCTGCCGTATTACTAGTTCGCGTATTTCGGTTGGCGTATTTGTCATGTATATCTGATATGTTCCTAAATGCCGCATCCTTGTTACAGCGTCCGCCCAATTCGTCTCCCTCAGATAAAAGTGAGCTTCCTCAGCGAAAATGAAGACGGGGCTTCCCCCTTTCTCAAGTATCTCCTGTGACTTTGACAAAACAGTTTGAACGACTAATTCGATCGTGTCCTTACTTTTGAGCTTCAAGTTAATCACTAAAGCTCCTCCGCTTCTAATCTTTTCGAACTCCTTTTCAAACTCTGTAGCTTCTTGAGGATTATCCGTGAACAGCCTCGTTTGCTCCATCCTATCAAGCCGACGGATAATTGCCTGCGATGGGATCACCTGATATTCTTTAAAGCCTGAAATAATTCTTCTTCGCTCACGAGTTCATCATCCTCATCTATTGCCTTCCGTTCGTCGGGTTCGGGCTCTTCTTCGGGAATTAGTTTCTCGACCAGCTCCTTATAGATCTCGCTCATCTACAAAGAGATTACCAGTTGTTATTTTATAAGCATTTAAGCAAATGAACCTCCTTACTCCGGATTGGTTTACCTCTTTCGGTATGCCGCCTTCCTGCGGCCTATAAAGTGGATGATTATCTTCTTTTCGTCCCCAGAGGACCTCATAGAACTTGGCCTTGCGCAAAGCGTTATCGCGCTAGATCAGCGGATTATCAACATTCTTGAAAAGCTTGATATAAATTTTGATAAGAAGTTCGTACGGAAAGACGATCTTTACTGCGAAGTGGAAAAAGAGCTTATTTCCAAAATATGCGAACCCCTAGGTCTTAGCGGTGCACAATTTGATCGCATGCTTTATCAGAACTATGACAGCATTCTTAGTTTTATAGAAGAGCAATTAAAACAGGCTTAGAATAAATTCGGCGAAGTGCGACGGGAGAAGCTAAAAGAGAAGCTGCTAAGTGAAAAAGCTTCTTGAGATAGATTCGCTTATAGTTGCGATGGCCATACGCTATGACGTGGACTACTTCTATACATTCGATGAAGATTTTACGCATCTCAATAGCAGAAAAATACAAAACATATTGATAGTCAAATCCGGGCGCTAAATATTTCCCACACTGCAAGAAATTGAAACAACATTTAGAAAAGACCCTTCACAGATCCCAGCAAGGCCCTTTCATGCATGATACGTATTAACGAGAAGATTCAGGCTTTCAGACTGACTCGCCCCTAATGATAGGTTTGCAGAACTTTAGATCTAAAGACTTAAATATCTATAGTTCTATAGTTATCTAGGGACTTCATGAAAGGAATAAAGATTTACTTGGATAAGGAGCTGGAGAGGCGTTTCCGTAAGATGGCGATGGAGATATATGGTTATGGGCGCGGATCTATAAGCCGGGCGGCTGAAGATGCCATAAGGAAATGGGTCATAGAACATGAAAAAGTGTTAAAGGAAGTTAGGATTCCCGAAGACCCTGTGAAAGCTATAAGGGGTATGTTAAAGCATGTGAAGAAAAGTGGGGTTGAACTTCAGCATGAAGCTCAGAAAATTAGAGCGGGGAAAATCGAACATTAACTCAGCATGCTTCGTGGATTCTAACGTGTTTTTAGAGCTTGAGCTTGATCAGGAGCATGCAGATGAATGCGAGGTTTTCCTAAACAAGGTTAGGGAAGGAGCGTTGAGAGCGATAACTACAGGTTTCCACATCGATAGCATATTGATTATCATGGAGAATTACGGTAAGAGTCCAAGCGATCTCGAAACCTTCTTGTCATCTTTACTTGGCTATAAGGGGTTGGAAATTTATCTTCTGTCAATTCTCGATCGAATCTCCGCCATAAGGTGGATGGATAAACTTAATTTAGACCTAGATGATGCGATAGCATACTATGTCATGAAGAGACTTAACATAGATAAAATAGTCTCCTATGACAGACACTTCGATTCGATTAAAGATATAATGCGGTTAGAGCCTAGTCAACTATAAGAATGAAACTTTATGAGAGTTAAATGAAAAACCTTGGTTGCTGGGAGCTATAACTTCTCAGAACGCTGAGAAGAAGATATGATAAGGACTTAATGGTCGTCAGCGGCGAATAGATGGTCGCGTTGCGGTTCATCTCCGGGATGACTGAACCAAAGGTTGTGATCCTGATGTTTGCTAGTGGAAAATTCGTTTGCACCGGTGCGAAAACTGAGAAAGAAGTTTACGAGGCAGATTACAAATTGAAGAAGATCTTAGAAGAAAATCAGCTAATTACATATACAGCTGCGAAATAACTTCAAACTTCCAGTAAACTAACACGATACAAAATAGTCCAAAATTTTATGCAGTAAGAAAGCATAAAAAGATTTTTGAAAATTCAATCTACATCTATAGGTGAAAGTGAATTTAGCGTCTTCAAAGGATCCGTATATATGTCTCTCAATATCTCATCTCGAAGACTCTTGAGAAATTTTATAACTCTCCTATGGGCTAATACCTCGTATTCAGGCATTAAGCAGCTCCTCTAGGGTGGCGCATTCTCCTCTCCGGATCTCTTCCACGGACTTCTTGATCTCATCTATCTCCTTCTCCGAGAGCTTAACCCTCGGAAGCTCCCTCAGAATAATCTCCTCCATAAGCTCCTCTAGGATATCCATCCTCCTATTCAATCTCCTTAACTCCTCGTAGATAACATCCAAGGTAACTTTGGTCATCTTCGGATAGGAGCTAGGGGTAAGACCGTATTAAGCCTTCTTTGCCCACTCCCTGATATAGACGCCCGCCACGTTCGATTATAGAAGAAGGTATACCGAGGGGTGATTTTGCTATGAAGCCGGAGTTACTCCATCATTCCAACTCGCATCTTTTCTTCTGTCGATATTCTCAGCCCCGTCCTCGCCGTCATCTTATCCAGCCATTTATTCATGATCTCGAGGCGCCCATCATCTGTGAGACCGCGGATCTCACCATGCCGATGCAAGCCGCTTGCATTAAATTTTAAATATCTTATAGCAAGTTTTGCCGAAGGCTTTGTAGCTTTCTCCAATTTCCCGCTTCGGAAGATAATAACTTGGCTCCCGATTGAATGCCATAAGCAAATACTTTCCTCCCTCTCTGACATAGAATTTTAATCTAAGAAGCGCTTCTAACAATTTCCCAAGGTGCCGCGTTTTGGGCTCTGAACCTGTTTTCCTTTCGGCTCCGCCGAAGAACTTAACTTCGATCCAATTTTCCTCGCAGACTCCGCTATTCGCCCACCTATAGACGATCTCTGGTGGCAGTTTGGATTTTGGAATTTTCAAAAATATATCAACCCTATACTTCCCCTTTGGATAAGGTCTACTTACCTGAATATACGGCAATAAATAGGAGAACCCCCTAGCTTGAAATTCCTAGAATATTGCGACGGCGAATATGAAGGACTGTTGTGACTCATAAAGCTCGCCTAGAGACTCTATCGACTGGAAGTAATCTGACAATCTATAGAAAGCCGCTTCTATAAGCATCCAACCTCAATCCAAAACTCAATGTTCTTCTCGCATAATTTTTCTGAAGCTGAAATTTCCTAAATCCGGCTCGAATTTGTCCTAAAAGTGGCAGGAACCTGAGTCATCTCCCTGATGACATCAAACGTTACCCTTACTGGGGTAACTATCTCGCCTATTTCACGATATCTTAAATCAATAAATTCTGTCTGCAATGCTGACGGTAGTTGGTTCTGTGGACCTTATCTGAATAAGTATACCCGTTCTGGAGCTCGTTCGCGAAGATATCTTATTAAATCCTAATCTGAATCTCTAGAACAACATGCTTTCTTCTTGAGAACCTAATTTTCCTCCGCATTCGTTCAGGATCGATATTCGATCCATAGGCAAAAATACGTCAACTTCATCTCACTGGCAGAAGACCCATTCCATCGTTGATTAAAACGCGTTCAGCTAATGAGGGTTTGAAGCATTATTTCTTTCTTGATTCTGGTCCTAATTTAGGTTCAGCAGCTCTATAGAGGAAGCAGATAATCGCCCAACTGTTAGATTACGCTTCTCAGCTTAGAAAACAGTCAAAGGAAAGATTGAGGAAAAGAATAGCGGTAGAGATTTAAGAGATATTTTAACCGATCTAGTGGATGATCAATATATGTGGATGGAAGTATATACTTCAGAAACCGTTACAAGTGTTACATCTTAGACATTCACATAGACAGCAATATAGATGCATAAATTTACTAATTTTGCTATAATATATTATGAGAACAGCTCCTGATAAAGCTCCAATCCACGGAGCTAACATCGGATTCATCAATAATCTCCTCAACTAATAAGGATTTTAGCCTTCAGAAAATCTACTTTATCTGAACTTGAGGTAAAAGCGACTTTATCAGAGTCTTCGCCTTCTCCTTAAACGCAAGGTAGATACTGTAAGTGAACTTCCTTCCATCCCATGTGTATATTACTAAAGGAGCCATGAAGCCGAGGGTCGATAGGAAACCCGTCTTGAAGACTCCTCCCCGTATATCCTCATACAATATCGCATAGTTGCTCTCATCTAATTTGAGTATCCTGTCAAGCTCAAGGCCATAGATTTTCTTTCTAAACTCTTCTTGTTCAGATGCGCTGAGCCTGAAGAAAACGTAAGCCCCACTCGCTCCCGAGGTGAGGCCGTAAAGCGTCTTGACGAGGCTTGATTCCCCGATCTTAACGCATATCAGCCTCTTATTAGTGAAGATCAGATCGCAGCTCTTAACGAGCCTACATCCCGGAGGCTTTGTCAAAACGTCCTCGATAACCCCGATCACAAGCTCTCTCAAACGGCTTTCACTCTTTTCAAGCTGTCTCACCGACGAATTTAAGTCGTTCGAAGATGTAGATCAAGCGACGGTTCGAGGAATATTTAAATAAAACATTTCCCAATCGTCATCGTGTAGAGGAGGTTTAAGCGTCTTTTCTCCGGGAAAGCCGTTTAAGCTCTCTCTACATGGAGGTTAAACAGGTAAATTGAAAAAAGGAAAGAATAAAGGAAAACATCTCTCAACGATCATTTTAACAGTGCTGCTCATCTCCGTTTTAACGAGTTGGTCGGCAGGTCTCGGAATATTCTCTCCAGTCACGGCGCAGGGCGCGAGATTTAAGATCCATCAGGGAACAACCGTCACATTAGAGTGTTTCTATGGTGAGGGATCCTACTTCGATGGCTATGACTTCTCCGAGCAAGCAGTCCAAAGAGTTCTTGAAGGAACCCCAGACAAACCAAACCTGAACCCAGATTTCTACATATATGAGTATCAATACATCTTTAATCAAAACCATCAAATCATAGGAGAACTACTTGGACCTAAGTCCGGAGATGATCCAGCCTCAGGATGGGTGCTTATAATCGACTATGGTGAAGTGGGGATAAACGCTGTCACGGAAGTCCCAAGCCCCTCGGATCCACGCTTCCAAGAACAAGGATTCCAAGTAGGACACACCTATGGAATGTTTACGAAAGAAGGAAACTATGTCGTGCTGCACATAGACTCTCAATATCCATATATGCAGATCGAATATAACGACTGGTACAAGGATGGAATAACTTTCACTTGGAAATATGTCTCGGGGCAGCAGCCGCCCACCGGTAACGGTGGAGAGCTGGGGATGGAGCTTTACAGTGATAAGGAAGAGTATGCCTTAGGAGAAAATCCCGTGATATATGGAATAGTGACGATGAATGATAAGCGCGTCGAGGGAGCTGTGATTAACGTGCAGGTATTAAATGAATATGGCGTAGTGCTTTCGGGAGGAAGCGCGAAGACCGATGAGAATGGGGAGTTCGCCTTAACGCTGCGATATGGCATCGAAATCCCTGAAGACTATCAAGGCTTCTTAGAGGTGTTGGCGAACACCTCTTACATGGGAGCTGAGGCCGAAGCCGGGGTCGAGATAGCTTACGGCTTCATAGTGGAGGGAGAAATATCGATAATCCTAACAGCTGACAAAGACGAGTATCAGACCGGAGAAGCGCCCATGATAACAGGGATGGTTACCTTGAACGGCGAGCCTATAGAGGGAGCCACTATAATACTTCAGGCATTCGATGAGGATGGGGAACTGATTGCCAGCTATGAGGATGAAACGGACTTTGAGGGAGAATTCGTGTGGTATATGGAGCCCATAAATTACGTGGGAGAGGTTCGCATAGTGGCGATGGCGTTCTATGGTGAATCATCCGCCGAGGCGGAGATAACCATCCGACTTACTGGGGCAGCCTTGAGCCTTGAGCTCCACGGCCCAGAAGGTCCCATTAAAGTTGGAGAATACTTGGGGATAGGCGGATGGGTTACTTGTATGGGGTTGCCCGTCGCGGACGCGGAGGTCAGGATGGAGGTCATGGGGAAAATCTATACGACGCACACCCGAGACGACGGAGGCTTCGCATACTACTTCGACACGAGACAATGGCAGGGAGGAGAATATGTGATCAAGGTTACCGTGAGCAAGGAAGGCTATAAGCCAGCAACCGGAGAAATACACTTCACCCTAATAGGAGAAGGATATCAGGTTAAGGTAAAGACGTATGCCGAAGAAATCTATGACGCCGGGACTGAAGCCGAGATAAGGGTTCTCGTAACCCTAAAAGAAGAGCCGCTGCAGCACCAGTGGATCCAAGTTAACGTGACTACTCCATCTGGAGAGATCCAGAACTTTCTGGGAGAGACTGATGAGAATGGATTATTCATATTCAAGCTATTGGTTGTGGAAGCTGGCAATTACACCGTGAAGGCTTTTACATATTATGGAGAGGTTCTCGTAATAGGTGAGGAAAAAAGCTTTAGGGTGTTAGCCGAACCTCCGCCTTCTT
>JAPDJZ010000158.1 GCA_029258815.1 archaeon | reverse complement strand
AGTGGTAAATGACGAGGAAACGTCCCTCGTTTATTTGAGCCTCTACGTCGAAGAACTCCCCTTTCTTAAGGGTACCCAGAGGGACAAAGGCTAGCGGCGTGACCGTAAAGTGCGCTCTGTCCTCCCCCAGCTTTTCCCTCAGGATCCTCTCCATTGTGACTATGAGCCTCGCCGTTTCAATGGCATCCTCCTCACTCTCCCCTGGGAGCCCGAGGACCAGCGTGTAGGCTGGGAACCAGTAGTACTTGTTAAACACGTACGTCCCCCTAATGACCACTTCGTGCCACTCCTCCGGGGAGAAGGGCTTAGCCTTGTTGGGCATCAAATTCCTTATGAGCCTCGAGGATCCTGTCTCCAGCCCCGGCTGTATCCCGATCCATCTGCTCGACCTCGCATTAATCACCTCCGAGATCCTCCTTATCATATCCGGACTCGCAGCCGCGGGCGCTATGGTACCGTGAGTTGGGTTGGCGTGGGTTACTCCGGGTTGCTTCATCACCGCCTCGAATAGGCCTACCACGGCATCCGGATTAGGGTAGAAGCGCTTTCGGTCCTCGAGCATGTAGAGGAAGATATCCTCGCTATGGAGCCAGATGCGGTTGAAGCCGCCGCTAACGTTAACCCTAACCTCCTCTAAGACGTGCTCTAGCGGGAAGTAGCGAGCCCTCCTGAGGTTAGGCTCACAGAACTTGCAGCCCCTCCCACAGCCCCTCATCACCTCCACCATGCCTTTGTAAGCAGGTCTCAGGATACGCGGTATCTGATCTACTCGCGGGAAGTCTCTTATGGCGATCACGCGATCGGCCCCACCGCTCATGATCTCCTCGAAAAGACGAGCTACTACGTGCTCTACCTCGCCCATCACAACGTGATCGATAGGTAACTCCTTGGCATCTTCATGATAATACGCGAGTTGCCAGGCACCGGATCCCCCGACCACGATCTTGAAATCCAGCCCCCTCACCTCCCTAACCCTCTCGATGAAGACCTTCGCCGTCGAGTTCACCATAGATTGTAGGATTCTCCTCTCCTCATCGGTCAGCTCTCTATACGGGCTTCCAATATCCTTAAACCTACCGCTCTTGAAGACCTCGCTTCTCACTCCGAGCTTCTCAGCCAATCCTTGGATGTTGAAGTAGATTGAGACAGCTCCAATAGAGCCCGTCAACGAGGTGGGAGAGGCTATTATCTCATCGGCGGCCAAGGAGATATAGTATCCACCCGAGGTCCCATACTCCGAGATATACGCCACGACGGGCCTAGTCTCTGAAAGCCTCCTAAGAATGTTGTAGATTTCCTCTGAGGCCGAGGCGCTTCCACCAGGACTGTTGATGTAGAGGACGACGGCCCTCGCATACGGGTCAGCCTCAACTTCCTCGACGAGCTCCTCAACATCCTCTGGGGTTAGGGTTGCGCCTAGGATAGAGATCGGAGATTTTTGATAGGCTATGTTTCCAGATAGCTTTATGACGGCCACATATCCACTATAGGTCGGCGTGCTCATCCTCGAAATGGCGAGCCATATCCCGGAAACAGCTCCAGCCGTTACTATCGCGGTCACCAAGACTATGAACCAAGTCTTCCTAAACAACCCCTTCATCTTCTCACAGATCTAGGACTCCATGAATCATCAGCGAGTGATGACCCGGGCAATCGATGAAGGATACCGCTCTAACGAACTCGGTCTCGGACCCGCATCTAGGACACTTCTCCTCGGTCGTATAATTGTGCGGCTCCTCGCAGCTCGGGCACCGGTAGATCGCGGCGTCGGCGTAGCCTATCTTTATCGTGATCCCCCGCTTAAGCTCCTCCGAGTGCCTAGCGGGCCAGATGCCCGTTATGGCCTGGACGATCGTGCTCTTCCCATTATCGACATGGCCTAGGGTTCCGATGTTAACCTCAGGCTGCTTAGGCAGAGGCTTGAGCGTGGACAATTCCCAAACCGGAAGAAACCTAATCAATAGCTCATATTAACTATTTATCCTCCTCTTTTCGCCGAGGCGGTCGCCGCGCGTATCTGGGATTATCCACGAGCTTTGGTCTCCCACGCTCCTCGACGACGATTCTCGCGAAGCCTTTCTCCTTTATTACGCCGTAATCGTGGCCCGAGTCCGAGGAGTATACGTATAGGAAGGCTAGCCTCCCTCTTCCGACGTTCACGGCCCTGTGGCCCCAGCCTGGCGGGATGTAAGCGATCGTCCCGGCTCGGAGCTCCGCGCAGGCGACCTCGCCGCTCCTCGATTGAAGGAGCAGAATACCCCTCCCGGCTATGCAGTAATAGTATTCGGCGGTATCCTTTAGGTGGAAGTGGCCTCGGGTCATGTAGTATTCTCTACCGACCTTCCCGGGATAGATCACGGTGATCCCCACTGATAGATGCCCCGGCCCCTCTCCCGGAGTGAACTCACGATACTCATAGATCTTCGGATCCCTCCTCGAGAGCACTCTCTCGACGGCGTCGCGATCCGCGAAGAATTCTCTCATATCACTGAGTTTGACGACGTTCTCGCGTGTCGTGGGTTTGAGCAGGTATCTTCTAAGATTTAGGGAGAGCGTGGGCATGGCCTCGCTGAAGCCTTCCATGATTCCGCACCCCCCATTCACGGGATACCGAGCTCTCTCATCTTCTCCTCGGTAACCACTCCGCTGGAGCTCCAGCCCCTCGCCTCATAGTATTCGTCTAGCATCCGATCGAGCATCTCCGGCGCGATCCTATGACCCTTAGCCGGCCCATCCGGGAGAGGCTCATGCATAATCCTTTCCGGAAGGGTGTCGTCTTTTCTCGTTACGCCTTCCCTGTTCAGGATCAGCCTCTCGATGTTGTAAACCCTCTCGCCGATGGTTATCAACTCCTTTCCGGAGAATCCGGCTCCGGTAACGTGGTTTACGACCGAGGGGTCCGGGTCGTCGGTTAAGCCTAGCGACCTCCGCGGGATCGTGCAGAGGGCTAGCGAGTCGATGTATCCCCTAACGTCTTGTATGCTCTTGACGAGCCTTCCCTTGCCCTCGACGGCGAATCTATCGATCTTAGGCTTTAGAAGCTCATCCCTGATGGTCCATCCCCCGACGTTATGGCAGGCGCCCCTCGAGGAGGTCGCGTAGGATAAACCTATCCCGTAGAACGCCCTCGGCTCATAGGCCGCGAACTCCTGCCTCTTAACGTGCATCACGTATCTCATCGAGCCCCTGCCGATCCTTTCAGCCGCCCTATACGCTCCATCAGCAAAGATCTCTCCAACGCCCTTCCGCTCGCCCATGAGCCTTAGAAGCTCGACCTCCGCCTCGCCGTCGCCGAACCTGAGGCTGAGCCCGCCGGTGAGCTCGCGGTCGATTATCCCCTTCTCGTAGAGCTCCATCGCGAACCCAATGGTGTAGCCTGCCGACATCCCGTCGAGGCCGTATTCCTCGGCTAGGGCGTTCGCAGCGATCACCACATCGTATTCGAAGACCCCGCACTGCGGCCCGAAGCTCCATAAGGTCTCGTACTCGACCTTAGTCCTGTATCCGCTCCACCTCCGGCTTCTCGCCGCTAGAACCTTTCCGCACGCTACCGGGCATCTGTAGCAGGCGGCATCTCCCGCGAGATACTTGTCCCTCATGGCCTCGGTCGAGAGGCTTTCGATAAGCCCCTCCTCGACCCTCGTCCTAGTGAAGTTCATTATCGGATAGGCTCCAAGCTCGTATAGCGGCTCGGTATATTGAAGAGTCCCATACCTAGTGTGGTTTCCGGTGGTCTCCCTCAGCTGCTTCACCCTCCCCCGGAGATACTCCCTCAGCTCATCCGGGCGGGCTACCTCGATATCCCGCGTCCCATGAACGAGGATTCCTTTAAGGTTCTTTGAGCCCATGACCGCGCCTAGCCCTCCCCTCCCGAAGGCCCCTCCCCGCCTATCGGAGCTATCCGCGAGGATGCAGGCTATCCGAGAAAGCCTCTCCCCCGCTGGACCTATGCAGGCAACCGAGGCGCTCTTCTCGCCGACCTCCTCCCGCATGGCCTCATGGGCTTCAGGAACCTTCAACCCCCAGAAAGCCTCCGCGTCCCTTATCTCGATATCCCCGTCGAGAATCGATAGGTATACGGGCTTCTCCGACCTACCCTCAACGATCAAGCCATCGTATCCGGCGCGCTTCAGGCTTGCTCCGAAGTATCCTCCGGCGTTCGTAACCGAGTAGTGTTCCGTGAGCGGGGACTTGGCGACGATATACGCCTTGGTCGAGCCGAAGACCGATACACCCGTTAGGGGGCCGGTCATGAATATCAGCTTGTTCTCCGGGGATAGCGGATGAGCCCGAGCCTCCACCTCGTCGTAATAGTATCTCGCGGCGAGACCTCTTCCACCGAGATATTTACGCATCCATTCCTCCGGGATCCTCTCAACACTCGTCTTCTTTCTTGTGAGGTCTATTCTCAAGATCCTACCATTCATTCCCTTCAAGTCGCGAGCCTCCCAGAATCGTGCCTCTTGAAGTTACCCGGCCGGCTCTTATAAATCGTTCCCAGCCGCTGCTCATGAAGTCTAGTCGCTTTAGTAGGTTTGAAGCTCCTCATCCTCGAAGAAGATTCTGTATTCTCTCTGGTAGGATTCGGGGCTATCGGACGCGTGTACCAGGTTATCTGTTAGGTTTATCGCTAGGTCTCCTCGAATGGTTCCGGGCTGGGCTTCCGCCGGATCGGTCGCCCCTATCAGCCTCCTAACGACCCCTATGGCCTTTCTCCCCTCGAGGATCATGGCCACCACGGTCTTCCCCGCTATCACGTTTATCAGGCCCTCGTAGAACGGCTTTCCATAATGAACCTTGTATAGCTCCTCGGCTTTCTCCCGGCTCATCTTAACGACCTTAAGCTGGATTATCCTGAGCCCCTTCCGCTCGAACCTAGAGATGACTTCCCCGATGAATCCCTTCTCCACGCAGCTCGGCTTAAGCATCACGAAGGTTCTCTCAGCATCCTCGCCGGCCATGCAACCTCCTCAACATCCTAGAATATAGAGATATTTCGGCTGGGGAGGGGCGTTAGACGGCTTCCGGCGAATACTTCTCGGTCCACTTAAGCTTTCTGGGGTCGCGTTTAAACTCTATCATGCTGACCCTGCATTTCCTGGAGCAGAACCATAGTCTGGTTCCATCGTTCTTGACGTAGAGGATGCCCTTGCCGTGGGGGAACTCCCTTCCGCAGAAGGCGCACTTATGGATTGTCGGCATGACTCATCACCTAATCCTCTCGGCCTCGCGCTCGGTGTCCAGAAGCAGGAGTATATCCCCGACCCTGACGGGGCCTTTAACGTTTCTGGAGATTACCCTGCCCGCGTCCCTTCCCTCGAGTATCCTAACCCTAACCTGAGTAACCTCCCCGGTTACCCCGGTTCTCCCGACTATCTGCTCGACCACCGCCGGAACAGGCTCCTCGACCCTCTCGGCCCTCTTGCTCATCGTCAGCCTCCAGCGTCATCAAGCTAGTAATCTCTTCTTAACTCTTGCCCCGGCTTCCGGGATGGGTTTAAAGCTCGATCTTCAGGGCGGCGTAGCCCACCACGGAGCCGTAGTCTCCGGTTACGTCCCCGCTGGTCGCGTATTTCAGCAGCTCGGCTTCGGAGGCCCCGGCCTTCTTGCAGGCGTGGAGGACCGCCGCGACCGGCCCATAGCCGCACATGGATATGTCGTTCTCGATTATCGCTCCGTATAGTCCGTCGACGTTCAGCGATCTAATCTCGGCGATCGCCTTGGAGTCCTTCTCCTCAGCTCTCTCCTGAGGCTCGTAGTGGGTCATGTCGGTGGAGGCTACGAGGAGGAGGTCGCCCCGCCTTTTCAGAACCTCGCCCAAGGCTTCGCCGACCCGGATGGATGTTTCGAGGCTTTGATCCAGAACGCATATCGGGAGAAGCTTGAACTCCCCGAGAACGTATTGGAGGAACGGCAGCTGAACCTCTATCGAGTGCTCCCGCTCATGAGACACCTCGTCTAGGGAGAAGATGTCCGAGAGCTTCGCGAGCTCCACGGACAGATCCCTATCCACCTCGACCCCACCGAGCGGCGTTATCCACTCCCCCTCAGGATATATCGAGACCGGAGTCCCAATCCCGTAATGATTAGGCCCCAGAACTACGGCCGTCCCCACCCTCCTGCCCTCAAGCTGGAGGTAGGCGTGAGCGGCAACCGGCCCAGAATACGTGTAGCCCGCGTGCGGGGCGATAAGCGCCGGAGGCCGCCGCTCGCGCTTAGAGATTCTTGGAAGCCTGCCGGGCCCGATCCTGTGGAGAAAGGATCTCTTGATTTCCTCTCGAAGCTCCTCCCTGGAGGCTGGATAGAACATTCCCGCGACCGCCGGCATCCTCCTAGCTTTCAAGGCTCAGACTAGCCTTACCGGCTCCAAATATATATTCTCCTGCTCCGAGGCGATTCTTCTTAGAGGATCTTCCGAGGCTTGGTGGGCGCGACCACAAGCCCCTCGACGGGCTCTCCCTCGAGATACGCCGTTATCGCTCTCACGGCGAACTCGTCCATCCCTCTTAACGCTTCGCGGGTGTAAGCGGCGATATGGGGCGTGATTATCACGTTCTCGAACTCTAGCAGCGGATGGGATTCGTCGATCGGCTCGCCTTCGACCACGTCCAGAGCGGCGGCGGACACCTTCCCCTCCGCTAAGGCTTTCGCGAGGGCTTGGACGCTTATGAGCTCCCCCCGCGACGTGTTCACGATTATAACCCCGTCCTTCATTCTGCGGAAGGCCTGCTCGTCGAGCATGTGGTAGTTCTCCTTCGTAAGCTTGGCGTGAAGGCTTATTACGTCCGAGCTCGCTAGAAGCTCTTCGAGATCCGCGGGAATCGCCCCGACGGACTTTATTCTCTCCTCCGGCACGTATGGGTCGTAGGCCAACACCTTTGATCCGAACCCCCTCACCAAGATCTCGGCCACCCTCGACCCTATGTTCCCGAACCCTATTACCCCGACCACGCGGGAGCCTAGCTCCCAGCCCACGAACCTCGAGCGAGCTCGCCATCCGCCCCTCCTAACCGCCTCGATGGCTTGATAGGTCTTCCTTAGGGCGAGGAGCATTAGGGTTATCGCGTGCTCGGCGACCGCCTCCCGCTCGATCCTCCCGGGAACCCTGGCGACCGCTACCCCGTGCTCCTCGGCGGCCTCGAGATCCACGTTATCCAAGCCGACGCCGTGCCGGACGATCATAACGACGCTCTTATTACCTTCGAAAAACTCCCTGCCGTAGTAGGGGGTTACGCTCGCTATCACGAAATGGAATCCGTCGAGCCTCGAGGCGAGCTCGCCGCCCGAAGCGTCGCTTCGGACGCTTATCCTAGACACATCGCCTATTCTCCGAAGCTCCTCGACGGCCGAGGAATATTCCCCGAAGCTCTTGGAATTGACTATCGCTATCCGGATCCTCCTCAAGGCAAGCACCCCATCCTACAGGTTCTCTATATCCCTGAGGATCGGGGCCAGCGCCTTCCCCAGCTCGGATCTCCGCTTCTCGTCGAGGCCGCCTATGTGGAACGGCGGCTCGCCCGCATCTATCCCCCTAAGCTTAAGCACCTCCCTAACTACCTCTGGCGATTCGACGGGAAATCTCTTCAAAATCTTCCTGATCCTGTTTATTCTGGATTGGATCGTTAGGGCGTCCGCGTACCGCCCTTCCTCGAAGCTTCGGTGAAGCTTTAGGGGGAGCTCCGGAAAGGCGTTGGAGATGCCGCAGATGTGGGCCGCCGCGCCGACGGCGAAGGTGTGGTATATCAGGTTATCCCCCGCCCCAGCGACGAAATATCTCGAGCCGAATCTCTCCACGTATTCCTGAAGCTGCTCGATGTCGTAGCTCGTATCCTTAATCCCCGAGACGGCCGGCACCTCGCTAGCTATCGCCTCGAACGCGTCCGGCGATATATTGTAACCCTGCCTCCCCCTATTGTTATAGATGATCAGATCGGTGCCCGCTTTAGAGCGGTAGTCGTAGAAGCCGATCAACGCCTCCGTGGTGGGTCTATGGTAGATCGGCCCCAGCGAGCTAACCGCCTTAAAGCCTTGGTCTCCGGCGAGCCTGGCCAGCTCTAGAGCCGCCTCCGGATCGGCGGAACCCACGTGAACTATCGCGAACGACCCGCTCGGCAGGATGTCGGCCAGCTTAGAGATCAGCTCCCTCCTCGTGCGAAGCGGCAGAGCGACGCCCTCCCCGTAGGTTCCCATGACGAAGAAGTTTCTTATCCCCTTCTCCGCCTGAAATCCTATGAGTGATTCTAAGCCGTTCTCATTCAAGCTCAAATCCCTCTTCAGCGGCGTTAGAAGCGCCGTTATTATGCCGCTAACCCGCTTCACGGACAATTAGATCACCGGACCCCGGGAGGGGGCGCGCCTAATTTAAACGTTCCAGCCGATCCGACCTAAGCTAATGCGAGGTGAATTTCAAAAACCATATATTATCTGATCCGAAAACTCTTCGAGATCGCGATGGACGGGATCGAGGCTAGGAAGAGGTATCACATCGATCTCTGCTTAGATCTCGGGGACGAGGCCGAGTTCCGGGGGAAGACTACTTGGTTCGAGCACGTTGAGCTCGTGCACAACGCCTTGCCAGAGCTCGACCTTGACGAGGTCTCGCTTGAAGCGGAGCTTCTCGGCAGGAGGTTCTCATATCCACTCCTCATCGAGGGGATGACGGGCGGAACCGAGAAAGCTTATGATGTTAATCGAAGTTTGGCCGAGGCGGCCGATAGGCTGAACATACCGATGGAGGTCGGGAGCGAGAGGGCTGGGATCGAGAACCGCGAACTCGCGGGAACCTATAGGGTCGCCCGGGAGGCATCCCCCAAGCTATTCTTGATAGGGAATATTAGCGGGGTTCAACTCGCCCGGGAAGGGGTGGGCTACGCCGAGAAGGCCGTTGAGATGATAGAGGCCGACGCTCTCGCGATCCACCTAAACTGCCTTCAGGAGCTGGTTCAGCCCGAGGGGACGCCGTTCTTCAGAGGCGTCTTGGAGGCCATCCGGAGAGCTTCCGAGAGGTTGAGCGTCCCGCTTCTTGTGAAAGAGGTTGGGAACGGCATCTCTAGGGAGGTTGCCGAGAAGCTCGCTGAAGCTGGCGTGAAGGCGATAGACGTCGCCGGGGCCGGCGGAACGAACTGGACTAGGATAGAGCTTGAGCGGGCTAGGGGGATCGACCCCGAGAAGGCTGGGCTCGCGGAGCTCTTCTCCGAGTGGGGCATACCGACCGCTGCGTCGATAATCGAGGCTTCCTCGGTTGAGGGCGTCGAGGTCATCGCCTCCGGCGGGATTAGAAACGGCCTCCAAATAGCTAAGGCCATCGCCTTGGGGGCGCGCTTCGCCGGGGTCGCGAAACCGCTCCTGAAGCCGGCTCTCCGGGGATCCGGGGAGGTCGAGAGGCTTCTCAAGAGGCTCGCTCTAGAGCTTAGGGCCGCCATGTTCCTAACCGGCTCGAGGAATATCGGGGATCTGAGGAGATGCGGATACGTCCTGACGGGGCCTCTGCTGGAATGGGCTAAACAGAGGAGTGGAGGATCCTCTTCGCGAATCCGGATGTAGGCGGGTTGAAGAGTTCTCCTCCCGCCGCGCCCTCGGCCATTACTGGGAGCGAGGCGCTTCAAGCTTTTAAGAGGGGGGAGGGTTGCTGGATGATGGATTATGGGCGAGCGGCCTGAGATAAGGGTTGGGGAGGAGTTTAAGCCTTCTCCGAAGCTCATGAAGCTCTACTTCATCTACTACCTCCTCGCGATAATTTTCGGGTTCCTGCCATGGTACGCCCCGATAGCGCTCTTCGCCCCTCCGATAGTCTCGATCCCCCTATCAATCGTGTTCATCCCGATTATAGTATTCGCCGGAGCGTGGATTCCGAAATACTACAGCTCGATAGCCTACAAGCCCACGGAGCACGAGATAACTTGGAGGAGGGGAGTCTGGTTCAAGTACACGGGCATAGT
>JAPDJZ010000012.1 GCA_029258815.1 archaeon | reverse complement strand
CGAGAAAACAAAAAGTCATCATATCGGTAATCTTGATGGCTTTTGTTGCATTTATTTACGCACAGATATATGCGCCTGAAAGCGAATTTATAAACGTATTGATGGGGATTAGTGGCGTTTTAGACAATTATTTTTCTCCATTTAGATGGATTATAGCCCCGCTTATTGATGAGGGGGTTATTCTCTATCTAGAATTAATTCTTGCAATCATTCTTCCAATACTAATTGTGCTGGCTGTTTCCTATTATTTAACGGAAAAATATGTATCTGGCAGAATAAAAGCACCCGTTGAGCGAATTGTTGTGAAGAGAAAGTATCGTAGGGGACTTCTAGACAAGATATTTGGGCCACAGCTAGGAGGAATAGTTAGAAAAGAGACAAAGATATTTATGAGGGATCCATCAATGTTTTCTAGCTTCAATCTCAGGGACGCGGCTTGGATGGCCGTCGTCGGATCGGCCGAGATCCCCGGAGACCTGAGAAGCCTTAATCGAATCGCCCTAGACGATGCCGTGAAGGCCGGCGACGTAGAGGTCTTGAAGGCCGGGAAAGCCGAGAAATACCTGATAAAGTTCCTCGGGAAACCCTGGAATAAACTCTCATCAACCCTAACGGCGATCGGGAGCATAGGATACTATGAGGATGGCCCGAGGAAGGCCGTCGAATCCCTGAAGGGGAGGACGATCCCGGAGGACTTAGCCAGGAGGTTCGAGGAGCTTAGGAGGAGGAGGTTCGCCCAAGCCTTCGCCATGCTCTCGAGAAGGGGGCTAAAGACCGGTAAATGGGTTCAGTGGTATCATCTCGGAGACCTATTCCGTGGATTGGGCTCGAAGGCCGTCGGAACCCTAACCTCCATGCTGAGCTATCGAAGGAACGTGGATCGGATGAAGTATCTCATAGGGTTCATGAACTTCGATCCCGAGATCCCGGGGCTAGGGAGAATCGAGGGGAGCTGGGTTAAAGCATCTATCAGGGCGCCTAAGCCGCTGGCAAAGCTAATCGGGGAGGGAGGGATGCCCGCGATCTCGGATCTGGCCGTGGAGGCCGCGAATAGGATTGGAGGATCCGCCGACGGCCACGCCTACGCGGCATCGGGATTAATTCCCGCCGGAAGGGAGGAGGACTTCATCCGAGAATGCGATGGGCTGGTCGAGGAGTTCAAACGAGGCCGGAAACCCTGATCTCGTTACCGACCTCGTGAACCCCGACCCGGTACTCCGGGAAGACGCTTCTAAGCCTCGCCGCAACTTCGTCCGCGCGCTTCTTCAGAGCTAGGGCGTGGCACGCCCTACCCAGCATGTTCTGAGCATAGCCTATAACCGGAAGCCTTTCAAGCTCCTCGAAGATCTCCTGAACCTCCTCGGTGGCTAAGCCCGTCTCGACGGCGAACTCCCTAGACCTTTGAAGGAAGTTCTCGGGCGTCGGATGCTTTAGAACATCTTCGAGCTTCCTATCCCCGACCTCCTCGACGGCCCTTAGCCTCTCCCGGCTTTCGAGGAGCCTCGACGAGCCTAGGGATGACGCTGAAATCGAGATTATGAGGGAGTCCCTTGGAATGGGTATCGAGTCTAGGATGAGCCTCGACGGCGAGCCCCAGCCTAGGACGAGCACAAGCCCCTCGGAGAGAAAGCCCGCCTCGCTATTCAAGCCCGTTCTGCATTCGACCTCGATCTCGTGAACCAGCCTGCACGCCTCCCGAAGCGTTATCCCGCGATCGGCGACCTTGAATAGAGCTAGGATCGTCGTGAGGGCTATCGAGGCGCTTACCCCGAAACCCGCCCCGATCGGGACGTGAACCCTATGCCTTAGGATTACTCTCCCCTTTAATCCCAGAGATTTTCTAAGAAGCTCGAGGGACTTAACTGAGGTTATGAAGCTCGTTCTAGAATCGTTTAGGTAGAGCTCGCTCTCGTCAGCCTCCCCCGGCAGATACTCCACGTAGGTCTCGACCCCTCTACGTATCGTGAAGCCTCCGCCCCTCGCGCCGACCTCCCCGGCCCCCCCGCCCTCGGGTATCTTCGGCGAGAATATGCTTGAAAGCGGGGCCGGAGCCGACGCATAACTTCTCCTAGCCCTCATTCATCACCAGCTCCGAGACATAGCCGACTTTACTCGGGACGGCTTTCGAGACCGCTTGGAGGATCGGCGGGAGGAGGAAGTGGAGGAACGGGATCTCGGTTAGGTAGGTCCAGAGAAACCAGACCACGGCCGCGACGAGCGGAGCGTTTCTAACGTTCCCCACGGGTAGGATGAAGAATTGGCTGTAGGCCCAGAGGCCGGCCCCGATGATCACGCTTCCGATCATGAGGCCGATGCTCGAAGCAGCTACGACCCCGAGGAACCTCCTCCGAATTGCCGATAGCATTAGCGTGAACACTAGGACGGCTATCGAGACGGCTAGGAAGACCGTTGCCGTAAGCTCGTCCGGGAGGCTCCAAGAGTAGAGGGCGACGCATCCGAGAAGGGGGATTAGCTGAACCCCGACCGAGAGGGCCGCGGACGCTCCACCCCTCCACCTCCGGGCCAGAAGCCCGATCAAGTAGAAGGCGATTAGGTTCGCCGGAACCCCGACCGTAAGGCTTAGAAGGGGGCTCCCGTGAACGAGCATATCGCTTATGAATATCCCTATCGCCGCCCCGATCCCCCCGATCTTCGGGGAGCACAGGATGGAGAAGGCAGCGGGTATTATCACGGCCGGCCAGAACCTAACGGTTCCGAAAACCGGGGCGAAGATTCCGAGGTAGGTTAGGTAGCCGAAGGACGCGTAGAGCGCGGCGTTAAGCGCTATGAGGGACGCCTCCAAGCTCGGTTTAGCCTTAAACTCTCCGGCCATTCCCAAGTCGGCCTCCGAGTTCTCGAGAATCCTCGTTCTCCTCGGCGGTCTGTCGGTAGATAAGTATTGCATCTTGGAAATCAATATTAATAATGATTCGTATTGAGTTGCGGAGCCATGCCGCGCGAGTTCAGGAGCAGGACCCTGAGAAGCTTGATGAGGAGCGGGGGGTCGATCGTCGTAAGCCTTCCCAAGAGCTGGCTTGACGCGGTTAAGCTGGATGAGGGGGACTACGTTGTTGTCGAGGTGGCCGGAAGCTCCTTGATAATCTCGCCGACCGAGGTGGAGGAGGAGCGCGAGGTCAAGCTTAGATTCGAATCGGATCTAAGGGCTTTGATCGATAAGATCGTCGCCGCCTATCTGATGGGCTGGGACTCGATCCGCGTAGCCTTCCCGAGAAACCTTAAGGAAACCTTGGAGCGCGAGATATTCTATCTGAAGGAGAGGCTCATGGGTCTGGAGATCGTAGAATCCGGGCAGGCTTCGATCACGCTTAGAATGGTGATAGACCCCATGGAGCTTAAGCCCCTCGAGGTGATCAGGAGGATGTGGAAGCTCTCGGACGACATGCTGAGATACTCGCTGGAATACGCCGGGGAGAGGGATCTGGAGCTATCGGGCTTGATCGAGAAGACGGAGGATGATATGGACAGGCTATACTTCTATATCGTCAGGATTCTCAGGAAGAGCCTCGCGAACCCAGCTCTAGCGATACGCCTAGGGCTCACGAGCGTCGAGATCCTAGACTACAGGCTCGCGGCCTACTTCCTAGAGAACATAGCGGATAGGGCCTTCGAGATCTCGGGCCTAATCAGAGCGGATGAGGCGGCTCCTGGGAAGGGCTTCGAGGTCGAGAAGATAGCGGAGATACTTCTAGAGAATCATAAGCTCTCGATGGACGCCCTTCTTAACAGGAGGGTTGAGGTAGTCTCTCAGGTGAAGAGGAATCTCGAGGAGCTGATGAAGCTTCTAACCCCTCCGAGGCTTAGGGGAGGCCAGCTCAGGGTCAGGGACGCCCTCCTAAGCATAGCCGACATGCAATACGATATAGCGAGCCTAACCCTTCCGAGGCTGGGCTAGCCGCCGTAGCCCTTCAGGAATCCGGCAACGCCACCGAAAGCGCTCCTCAGCATGGCTCCCTCCTCGTGCTCCGAGGAGATAAGCTCGACCTTGACCCCCAGCTTCTCAGCCTCCTCGATGAAGAAGTCCACGAGAAGCTTCTCCTCGGCGACCTGCAAAGCCCTCTGACCGCACTTCTCGCAGGGCTTAGCCAAGATCTCGGGGAGCCTCGAGACCCGCTCCTTCTCATCCATAGTATACTCGCTCTCGGCCCCGCAGCTAGCGCACTTAACCCTAATCCGATACCTCTCCAGATCCTCGGAGAGCAAGAGGAGGCTTAGCAGGCCGCTTCGAAGAGCTCTCAGAACCTCCCTCTCGCCGTAGACCGCCCGCGGATTCTCCTTCGTTATCTCGCTCATAAGCCTCCTAACGAGCCTCTGCTCCTCAACCATCCTAAGCTCTTTCAGAAAAGGCTCCGCCCTCCTAATCGCCTCCCTGACACCCTCTTCGCCCGAGTAGGACGTGTCGACCACGTGGATCTTATCCTTAAACGTGTAGTGCAGGTAATCCTTCTCGGCGAACTGCTCCTTGGTCGGCCCGGGGCCGGCGATTATGATTCCCTTCATCTCGGGATACTTGAGGAAGATCTCGTTCGCGTGGGCTGCGACCCGCTTATAGTACTCGTTCAGGTTCATCTCCCTAAGCCTCTCGAACCTCCTGGCCGACTGCCCTCCCGCGTGATGCTTCCCCGGAACCCCGGAGGTGAAGGTCTTCAGCTCCACCACCTTCCTACCTCGAATTACGGCGACCGCCGCCTCCTCGTTGTCGATTACGAGGACGCCGTAGACATCCCTCTCCTTCAAAAGCTCCTTCAAGGGTTCTAAGTAAAACCTGCTATCGCATCGGTAGAGGAGCAGGTTTATCGGCTCGGGCGGGATGACGTGGTAGACCTCGATCTTCTCGCTCCCAGCCCCGCCGTTCTGGGGTATCGCGCCGCTGAAGATTACGAGGCCCGTCGGCCCGGCTCGATCGAATAGCTTAAGCCTCTGGATCGCGCTCTCGATGGCGTCCTGAACGTTCTTCCGGGTGCTCTTCGATTTTATGTTCGCGGCCGTCGAGTACTCCTGCCTGAGATAGCTTATGACGTCCGAGACGGGCTTGTTCGGGGGTATGTAGAGGGAGATGAGCTCGGTCCCCCTACCCTCCTTGGACTCAAGCTCCTTGATAAGCTTCTTAAACCTGTACAGGGCTACAGAGTCCCTTCTATCGAGCTTCAAACTCTTCACAGATACCCACCCCTAACCACACGCGATAGTCAAAAGCCTTGAACCGGGTTTCGGAGGAATCTCAATTTCCCGGGGGAGAATCCGGAGCGCCTGTTAAAATGTTTATCGCGATTCGGCTTCCTCGAGAAAGCTTAGAAGCTCCTCCAGCCTCCTCAGCCTCTCCAAGAAGCCTATCCAGTCCACCCTCTCGTTTAACTCCATAAGCCTACCCTCCCTGAAGGCTTCGGCCGCCCGCTCCGCAAGCTCCGCCAAGCTCCTATCGGTAGCGTTTAGCTGAACCACCCTATCCGACCCGAATTTGCGTATGGCCTCGACGAGCGGCTGATCGATGAACTCGGCCGAGACGTTCTCCCGAATCTTCCACCTCGGATACCCCCTTCCCTCGAGAACCTTAATGAGCCTCAGGGGATCCATCCTCAGGACTATCGCGTTCTTAACCTCGACCCCGCGGGGCTTGAACGAATAGACCGAAGCGACGACCCCGCATCCTCCTCTCAGCAGGCTCCCGACCGCGGCGGAGATCCTTCTCAGATCCACGACGTACGCCTGAGCCTCCGGATCATAAGCCGTGTAGAGCCTCCGCTCCCGGACGAGCTCCGGTAGATCGATGAACTTGAAGCCTAGGAGCGAAGCGAGCCTCCGGCCGAAGGCCGTCTTACCAACCCCAGCCACGCCCAAAACCATTATCGCGTAAGACTCTATAGCCCGCGACCCCTCCGGGAGGAGCCTTATTAGAGCTTAAATCTTATCCCCGCATGATTATCGGGCGGAGAGGCCATGGCCGAGCTGAGAGTAGACCCCCTCACCGGCAGGCTCATATCCTACGCCCCCGAGCGCGCCAAGAGGCCGCACGAGATAGGAGAGCAAGCTCCGAAGCTCGCCGACGATCCGAGCAGATGCCCTTTCTGCCCGGGGAGGGAAGACGCCCTCGCCCCCGCAACCCTAGTCCTAGTTAAGACCGGGCTGGGCGTAAGATTTGGGCGGGAGTCCGGGGATGAGCGGGAGAGGAGCTGGCTCGTCAAATCCATTCCGAACAAGTATCCGGCTTTCTCAAGAGATGACGCGATAAGGGCGGGCGGAGAGCTGCGGAGGGCGCCGGGCTACCACGAGGTTTTGATAGACACGCCGAGACACGACGGAGACCCGTGGAAGCTGAGCTTAGAAGAGCTACAGCTCATACTCCTAGCCGTAAGGGAGAGGCTTAGGCAGCTCGAGCGGGAGCCGGAGATAACCTACGCGGCTTACGGGAAGAATCAGGGGCCGCACGCCGGCGGATCGCTAAGGCATCCCCACAGCCACATCTTCGCATCCTCGATAACCCCGCCGCTTCTAAAAACCGAGGCGGAGAAACTTCGCGGAGGGAGCTGCCTGATCTGCAGCTGGGCCGACGAGGAGCTATCCGGCCCCAGAGGGGTGATCTCGACGGGAAGCTTCGCGGCGATATGTCCTTGGGCGAGCAGGGAGCCATACGAGCTGATGATATTCCCGAGGAGTCATAGAAGGAGGTTCACGAACCTAGGCGATCCGGAGATCTTGGAGCTCGCGAGCATGCTCTCAGCGGTCTTCAAAGCCCTGCAGAGGATTCTAGGGGAGCCGTCCTTCAACCTCATAATCCACAGCAAGCCCAGGGACGTGGAAGACTTCCACTGGCACATCGAGCTCATCCCGAGAATACTAATGCCCATGGTCTCAGAGGTAGGTTTAGGGGTCTACGTGAACACTATGCTACCCGAGCAATCGGCCGAAAAGCTGAGAGAAGCAATAAAGGAGCTATGAGCTCTTCGAGAACCCGCCTAGCCATTCTATCGATGATCACCCGCACTATTTCGAGCTCGGTAATGGGCATAGGCTCCCCGATCACAGCATTTCCCTGCATCAACCCTCCCACCCACGTCTCCAACCTGCTCAAGTCGTTGCCCAGCCTAGAAGTGAAGATTGGCAAAAACTAATCCTAATCTATATTAGATCTGCTGCCGGATGCTCTGCGGATGACCCGGATCGTGGTACCCGAGATCGCTTGGGCCGATCGCAGGGAGAGGATTCTCGAGTTTCCGGACGACTGGGATGTCCGGCTATACCCCATGCGCGGCTTCGGGGCTAGGGGGATGAAGGGTGAGGAGCTGCTTAAAGCTCTTAGAAACCCCATCGGGTCGAAGCCCCTTAGGAAGCTCGCGGAGGGGAGGAGGGAGGCAGTCGTAGTCTTCGACGATCATACGAGGCCCACTAGGGTCGAGCCGATAGCGCGCGCGGTTCTAGGGGAACTCAAAGCCGCCGGGATACGCGATGATCACGTCAGGTTCATAGCGGCCACGGGCTCCCACGGCGCCATGAATAGGATCGATTTCGTGAAGAAGCTCGGGGAGGAGATAGTTGAGAGCTACCCGGTATACAATCATAACCCGTTCCACGGATGTGAGAGGCTAGGGGAGACGGGGAGGGGAACCCCGGTGGAAGTCAACGGGGAGTTTCTCTCATGCGATCTAAGGATAGCCATAGGCTGCATAGTTCCGCATCCGATGTTCGGTTTCGGGGGAGGGGCGAAGATAGTTCTTCCCGGCGTGGCCTCGATAGACGCGATAAACCATAATCACGCCGTCGTCGGGGGCTACGTCGAGGGAGCTAAACCCCACAAATCGACCGGATGGGGCAAGGCTCGCGGGAACGTTCTGATGGAGGATGCCGTCGAGTTCGCTAAAGCCTCCGGCCTCGACTTCAAGATAGACGTGCTCATAAACGGCTTTAACGAGGCGTCGGCGATCTACTGCGGCGAGGTCGTCGAAGAGCATAGGGCCGGCGTCGAGAAGGCTAGGGAGGTTTACTCGAGCGAGAAACCGAGCGGATACGACGTAATCGTCTTGAACGTCTCATCGAAATCCAACGAGGCTCTGCTGGCGCTTTCAGCTTGGCACCCCTTCATCGAGGAAGATTCGATAGTAGTTCTGGTGGCGAACGATCCGAGAGGGCAGGTAACCCACTACTCCTACGGAAAATTTGGGAAGATGAGGGGCGGAGCGATATTCAATCCGCCGCGCAGGCTCCAGAGAATCGGGAAGCTTATAGTCTACTCGGAATACCCGGAAGCCGACCCCCAGCTTCCGATAGCCCGGCCGGAGGATATGGAGTGGCTTAGGGACTGGAGAGAGGTCTTGGAGGAAATCGCGTCGATCAAGGGCAGAAGGGGCGTTAGGGTCGCGGTAATACCGAACGCGGACATCCAGTGCGCCGAGGAGGTTCTCAGCCCATAAGCCCCCTGCCCGCGGAGTCGCATATTCGGCCGGGTCTGAGAACATTATATACGCGGATGAGGTTAGGTTTCTCGAGGTGATCGAGGGCTGCCGATACCGATAGGGGTTATCTCGAGCGGGGCCAGCGAGGCCCGAGCCTCCGTGATCCTCTACGATGGCATGGAGAAGGTGGTTAGGAACGAGAGCCTAGTCGTCATCAGAAACAAGAATGGGGGAGACGTCTTGGCGATATGCAGGGGAGGAAGGGGGATGAATGAGAACATCAAGACCTCGAGCTTCAGCCCGGGCGTGGCCTACGCGAAGACCGGGAGGATGCCGAGCAGCGTGAAGGAGTTCTACACCTTCAACCTCGAGATAATCGGCGTGATAGGCGAGAACGGGATAGAGCAGAACAAGTTCATAATCGCGCCCACCTCGCTCGTCGAGATGTACACCGGCGGAGACGACCCCATGAAATACCTCTGCAAGTCCGACCTCCACATAGGCCATTACTGGGCCGAGCCCGGCTGGAAGGTCCCCGTCCTAAAGCAGTACATCAACTACCACATCGGAATATTCGGCGTTACCGGATCGGGGAAAAGCTACCTAACGAGGTACGAGGTAATCCCGCTTCTCAGGAAGGCCGGATACAGCGTGATCGTGATGGATTGGAAGGGAAGCGACTACGCGCCGTATTTCGAGCCCGCCATCCCGCTGAGCAAGGTCAAGGTGGACGACTCGACGGTCCTGAGGTATTTCAGCCAGCTAACGAAGAACTTCGGATATCTAGATAGGGAGGAGAACCCCGTCGCGATGGCCGTTGAGCGGGCTCTAAGAACCGTGGAGTGGAGGGGGAAGACCCCCGAGGAGGCCAGGGAGAAGATCTACCAGCATGCGAGGCTGATACTCCAGCAGAACGCCTCCAGGGTTAAGAAGGAGACCGGGATGCTCTGGCTGGATAGGCTCGACTCGTCCTTCGAGCTCATAACCGAGGAGGAGGTAGAGCGATTCCTAGGGACCGTGGAGCCCTGGCAGGTGCTCACCGAGGCCAGGTCCAAGGGCATCCTAGTGATAGACATGAGCAAGGGGGAGAAGGAGCAGAAGCTCGCCGTCTTCTACTCGATAGCCAGATACCTGAAAAGGCTGATGGAGCGCAAGCAGACCCTCAACATCGCTCTAGTGATTGACGAGGGTCCCCAATACGCTCCCTGGCAGCCCCGGGGAATGGAGCGCGACACAACCGACATAATCATAGAGCTCTGCGCCCTCGGGAGGAGCTACGGCCTCTCCGTGGTTCTCCTCTCCCAGGGAATGGCCGGCGAGATAGGGCTCAACGCAGCGGTCAGGAGAAACCTTAACACCCAGTTCATAGGGAGGATTCATCCACTCGACCTGGAAGAGGCTCAGAAGCTCGCGGCATCATACTACATCTCCCCCGAGACCCTCCTAACCCTCCCGGAAGGCCACTTCTACTTCCTCGGCAGGATGAACCCCTCACCAACTCCACTACTCATAAGCTTTCAGATAAACGATGATGAAAGGTCAGGTTTCGCTAGTAAGCGGCAGCATTCCGCCGATGGCTCCGAGATAGAAGGCAATCAACGCGGGTATAAGCAGATGAGTGGCCCGCGATAGCGCGAACGAGAGAAACGCTAGGGTCGAGGACGCTATGATCAACGCCCCCCAGTAAGCCTCGCGTCTCCCGTAAATCAGGAGGAAGGCTGAGGCGAGGATGTTGAGTGAG
>JAPDJZ010000072.1 GCA_029258815.1 archaeon | reverse complement strand
TATGCTGAAGGGCTTCTCCCTGAACTTCCTGATGGTGAAGGTGCTCCCCCTGAGGGAGATCTCCTCTCTGAAGGTTGCCGCGAGCCTATGCTTACCGTAGATCATGGCGTCGAGGATCGGGAAAGCCGAGGAGATGTGCTTCTCGGACTTGTGGGCTAGCTGGATTATGAAGTCGTCGAGGACATCACGATCAACGAAGACTATGTTCGTCGGAATGCTCTCATAATCTCGATGCCAGACGTAGACCGGGACGTTGACCCCGTCGCACGAGACGTCCTCTATCTTATAGTCTTCCATTATCACGTTGAGGGGGCCGAACCCCGTCATATCCCTCTCGAGGTAGTAGAAGATCCTATTCTTCGCGTCTTCATCAAACCTCCCCAATACGCGCTCATATTTCCTGAGAATCTTGTCGGCCGTCTCCAGCAGAATCTTCTTCGCCTCCTCCTCCTCGCCGGGCTTCGGAGGCTCGAGCTCCTTCGATAAAATGTCCTTTAGCTTATCGAGGGCCACGATCTCCTCGGGGGATAGGGGGGCTTCCATCGAGAAGTATACAGGCTCGATCGTCGGGCCCGGCGGGGTCGCTATGGCCACCTCCGCGAGACCCTCTCGTATCGCGTAGCGTTCTAGGACCTCGTAGTCCTCGGGCAGGGGCTTTACCTCTATCCCCTTCCAAGGACTGGGTATTTCCTCGAGCTTAATCTTCTTCCCCAAAACCCTCCCACTGCTGATCCTCTGGTTATGGCCCCGGATATACGTTTCCCGCGCCTCTCGGGAAAGGGTTATAAGCCATCATTACGGGGTATTCTTAACCGGTATGACCGAGATCGGCGCGCTCTTCACCCTCGATCTAGCAAGCCTGATACTCATCACACTCATACTCGTAATAATCTCAATAGCGCTATCCCTAATCTCGCTCGTACTCGTTAGATCGAGCGCTAAGAAAGCTGCCCGGCCTCCACCCCGGGAAGCCACAAAGCCCGCGGCCCCAACCCCGCCGAGGACCGTAAAACCGCCCACCACCCCTACGAAGGAGACAAGGAGGATCGCGAAGCCTCCCTCTCCTCCTAGGAAGAGGGGGGAGGGCGAGCGCGCTCTGATCGGCGAGGAGCTGGGGGTGGACTCCCTCGAGGATCTGGCCTCCATGGTCGGCGTTAGGTCCATAATCCTGTTTAATGAGACCGGCATCCCCATCGAATCGTATAACGTGAGCGATGAGGAGAAGGTTGCGGCGTCGGCCGCGGACTTCATCTCCCTGATGAGGAAGCTCAACCCGGGGTTCAGCTCGATGACCTCGGAGGATGGTAGGAGGGTGATGCTCTTCTCGGTTAAGAAGATCGGGGAGGTGGAGGTCTTCGCCCTAGCCGTCAGCGAGGCTGAAGCGGAGCTTGGAGCGGAGGAGATCAAGGATTTCCTCAGAGCATATCTCTCGGAGAGCTTGGGGAGATATAGATGATGGCCGAGGCCGAGGCGAGGTTTCTAGCGGGCCTGATCAAGGTGATCAAGATGAATAGCCGCGGGTGGATAGAGGCCATCGAGGCGATCTCGGAGGACGGCATGCCGATAGCCCACGAGAGCGACGAGGAGAAATTCAACCCGGAGTATATAGCCGCGGCCGTCGCGGCGATCTGCGGAGCGATAACGGCGGTGATAGAGCTGATGAGCGCGAAGGGGTATAAGAGGGTCAGCATCCAGCTCGAGGACAAGCGGTACATCCTCGTAAGAGAATATCGAAAACACTACATCGTCTGCTTAACCAAGCCAGATCCGAACCTAGGGCTCATAGAAATACTGATGGAGGTTTATCTCGCGGGGTAGGGATGAAAGGGGTATTCCGATGGGAGCTAAGGACGGACTCATAGGCTTCTTCTACGCCAGCTTCGGAGGATTCGGGTCGCTACTTCTAAAGATATTCCCCGGGCTGGAGGCTAAGCTGGACGCGGCGGCGATAAGGATCTATCCTGAGGCTTACGCCGCGACCGTCTCGGGCTTAACGATCATAGCCGGCTTAATCTGCGCTCCGGCGAGCATACTGCTATACCTGCTCACCAAGAATATCTTCGCCTTAACCCTGCTGGCAGGCCCGATCCTCGTCCTAATCATCGGGATGCTCTACCCCTATTCCAAGGCCTCCTCGATAGCCTCCGTCTTCGATAGCGAGGTGCCCTACGCCGCGACCTACCTCGCGGTCATGGCGACCGGCGGCGTCCCGCCCTATACCAGCCTTAGGAGAATCGCGAAGAGCGAGCTCATGCCTAACCTCGCGAAGATCGCTAGGATCGCGAACATTAAGGTCGACGCCACCGGCGAGGATCCCGTCTCGGCGATCGAGAATATGGCCAAGAACGTCTCCTCGAAGGAGTATAGGGATCTGCTTCTCGGCTACGTCTCGACGCTTAGAAGCGGGGGGGACGTGGTCCACTTCCTGATCAGGAAGACGGAGATGATCTTTCAGGGCAGGACCGCGAACATGCGGATCGTCGGGGAGAGGCTCGGGATGCTCATGGAGGCCTACGCAGCGGCGGTTATGATGCTCAGCCTAGTCATGTACATCATCTTCATAGTCTCGAAGGCCATGCCTAGCGAGTACTTCAGCTTCCCGGCGAGCCAATTCGTGATCTTCGCGTACTTCATCATGCCCCTCCTAGCGAGCATGTTCCTCTACCTCGCCGACATAACCCAGCCGAAATACCCGCTCACCGATAAGAGGCCGTTCAAAGCCTTCCTAGCCGGGCTTCCGGCCGGGATAGCCTCGTTTGCATTCTTCGTCCTGCCCTTCTACGCGGAGCCGCTCAGATACGTCCCGCCCTTCAGCGTAACCTCGAACCTGATAGCGATGCTGAGAGACTCGATGGGCCTTGGGCCGGGCTACGAGGCGACGATAGGGCTCTGCATAAGCTTCATGATACTCTTCGCCCCGGGAGCGGCTGCTTGGGAGAAATACGGTAAGGAGAACGTCTCGATCCTACGGGGTCTGACCAGGTTTCTCCGGGATCTAACTGAGACTAGGAAGACGGGGATGAGCCCCGAGAAGTGCATTCGGATACTCTCGGACAGGAACTACGGGGGCTTCACGAAGCATTTGAAGCTTATGAGCAGGCAGGTCGGCTGGGGCGTCTCGCTGAGGAGAATCTACAGGGACTTCGAGCGGAGGGTTCACGGATGGCTCGCGAGGGCCGGCATGTTCATCCTGATAGACTCGATCGACGTGGGCGGGGGCGCTCCCGAGACCCTCGACACCCTGGCCACCTTCATGGAGGACCTCGAGGAGATGGAGCGGCAGAAGCGGGCCACCCTAAGACCTTTGATGATGATACCCTACCTCACCGCGATAATGCTCGTGATCGTCGTGGTCGTCCTCGTCGTCTTCATGCGGGGGCTCCTGAAGCTTGCGAGAATCTACATCTCGATCCCAGAGTTCGTCCACCTATTCCTACCGCCGGTAGTCCTGATAGCGGTCGTAAGCGGGCTCGTGGCGGGGAAGATCTCCGAGGGAACCGTGGCGGCGGGGTTCAAGCACGCCATGATAATGGCCGCTATAACCCTAGTCGCCGTCTGGATCTCGGGAACCATGAGCATACAACTGATAACCATGCCGACCTACGGGTAACGGCCGAAAACCTTTTATCCGGCCGCTGGAAAGAGAGAAGCGATGTACGGGAGTAGATCCGGAATAAGCCCCGTAATGGCGACAGTAATCCTAGTAGCAATCGCCATCGTCATCGCCATCGCCGTAGCATTCTGGGCAACAGGACTAGTCGGAATATTCACTCGATTCGAAAAAATCGAAATAATAGCAGCCATCCCTGATGGAACCGGACATATTGAACTTAAGGTCAAAAACACCGGCAGCAGTTCAGCGACGATTGACGATATCTACGTTAATGGGGTGCCGCTAGGTTTGGATGGAGTCACCTTCACAGGTGACGGAAGTAAACTCGATGCCGCAAACGCTCCTTCTCAAGATGCCTGTCCTAATAGTGGCCCTTGTACGCTGCAACCTGGAGAGGATATAGTAATCGACGTAGAAGGACCAGAGGGAACTGGTACTGATTGGACACCGGGAGTTACTTATGAGGTTGCTGTTCATACTGCTAGTGGTAAGACTTATCCCGCTGCTGTCCTGATACCGTGAAGGATTAACGGATAGGTAGTACAGGCTTCACAAACCTCTTTTCATTGAAAGTTCTATCCCTCGAACGCTTCAGGGAGCTTTCATCACCTTGTCGGCAGATCTCTCTCCAAGCGTTTAAATCTCAGATCCGTGATCTCAGCGATCGCCCTCTTCAATAGCTCGGGGTAGATCCGCCTATCCCTCGCGAAGACGATCCTCCCCTCCCGGAGAGCCTTTAAGGCGATCATCGGAGGGGCTTCGTCGAGCGGGACCAGATCCACTGGGATGCCGGTCAAGCCCTCCAGCTCCGCCGCGAGCCTGCAGAACCTCATAAGATCAAGCCTCCCACCCAAGAGTATCGCTAGATCGAGGTCTCTAACCGAGCTCCTTTTCGTAGCCGAGCCGAAGAGAATCGCTAGTAATACTTCAGGTCTATTCTCGAAGAACTTTCTAAGCTTAGGAATCAAATTCTCTAAGCTAACCCGATAATACTTTATGCTCAATCTAAAACGCCTCCAAAACTATCCACACATCCGACATCAAGCATCTGACGAATAGAGGCTTTATCTCAATAGAGATGAAGAATAAGGCTTTCAGATTCTTGGTCTTAGCCCTCCGAGCTTTCTTAGCCTCGCGTATTCGTTTAGTTTTCGGTAGATTGCTGAGTGCGGCGCCCCGTTTATCAGGTCTATTACCACTTCCTCGGCCGCCTTCACGTCCTCGTCCTCCCCTATTATCGCTACGGTGTCTCCGTAGATCGAGACGTAGGTGTGGGTCGTCTCCTCGATCATTCTCCGGGTTCTCCCGTTTCTCCCGATCAGCCTAGCCCTCACCCTCACCAAGTTATTCCTCGTCGGCTTCACGTAGTCCGCTATATCGATTACGCTCAGGACGGCGCCCTCCTCGAAGAGCTTGAAGGCTCGCTCCGGCGAGAACCCGCGGCCGATCGCCAGAACCACGTCCCTCGCCTTGAATAAGGCTACCGGATCCCCGCCCTCCTCGGGCCTCTTGGCGAGCTCTATTCTGACCGAGCCGTTGGCGCTGTCGATCGTAAGCTTCACGCCCAGAGCCTCTTCTATCCTCTTCTTCACCGATCCCTGTGGACCTATTAGAACGCCTACCCTCTCCCTAGGGATGTTGAGCATGAAGGAGGGTGCTGGAGCCTCCATCCCCGCTTCCACGCCCTTACTAGACTCGGAGCCGGGCATGATAAATATCTGAGCGCTAGAGCGGCTTCTCGAACGGGCTTCTCCCGGTTATCTCGGCGAAGAGTTCCTCGGGCTCCGGCGTCTCGACGCCCATCTTCCCGAAGTATCTCGCGATGTTTCTTAGGTCTCTTAGGAGCAGCTCGTCGGCTACGGGCTGCTCGACTCTAACGGCCTGCGATAGGTCGATTAGGATTATCTCGTCCTTGGGCGTGATGAATATGTTGTATTCGCTTAGGTCTCCGTGGATTAGGCTCGCCTCCCGGTAGAGCTTCTTCACCGCCTCGATCACCTGCTCGTAGATCCTGGGATAGATTTCGGGCTCGAGCTCGACCTCCATTAGAAGCGGATACCTCCTCCCGTCCTCGCCTATGAACCGCATTCCCAGAACGTTGTTCCTAACGAAGTACGGCTTCGGAACGGGGACCCCCGCCTCGTAAGCGTCCTCCAGATTCCTATACTCCCTCCTCGCCCAGAGGTAGATGAAGTCCCTGAAGTCCCTCGGAACCTTCTGAAACCTGGGGTCGTGGGCGATGTAGATGCTTCTAGTCTTCCTGAACTCGGCGCTGGTTATCAGGTAGATCTTCACGGCGAGCGGCTCCCCCTCCCTGTTCAGAGCGTAGTAGATCCTCGACTCCTTCCCAGCGCTCACGACGCCGTAGAACTCGCCTATGAAGCCCCGGTTCATTAGCTCGTAGATGGTCATGAGCGTTCTCCGATCGAAGACCTCCTCGAGTACCTCGTCGAGCTCCGACCGCTTCCTCAGATACCTCTGCTCGCGCTCATATCTATACTCCCTAGCCCTGAGCTTCTTCTCGAGCTTATCCTCTCTAACCAAACTCCCGGAGCGAAGCTATCCGCGGCTTCTAAAAAGTTTAGAGAGCGGCGTTAGGCTCCGAGCTTTTCCCTGAGAAAATCGGGAACCACGCCCTTTTCAACGAGCTTCAAGGCCTGCCCGCGGGTGAACCTCCACCAGACATCGCCCCGGGTATCGCTCTGGAAGTCCCAAGGGCTCACGAGCACGAGGTCCCCCTCCCGGATCCAGATCCTACGCCTAAGCTGGCCCCTAATCCTGCAGAGCCTCCGCTTTCCATCGCTGCACTCGACCAAGACCCTATCATTCCCGACTAGCTTAACCACTACCCCGTAGACGTCGGTCGGCCCGGGCTCGGGCATCTCCTCAAGTTCGTCGGGCTCCGAAACGATCTTACGCTTACCCATATCCAGCTCTAGAGCGAGGAGGCACTTAAAAAGGGTTTAAGCAGCCTCCACATCACCTCTCCTAAAAACGGGGAAACGAGCGGCTCAGTTACCCCAGGTGTCTTCACCGAGGGTCTGTATCCCTGTGCCTCATCACGGCCGGCTTATATTTCTGCCGGGGGTCTTATGAACGTTCGCCGGAGGAACGCGTGACGTCATGTGATTTTATGATCCTCTCGCCGAGATCCGTAAGCTTATACTTGTAGGGTTTTCCCTCCCGGGTTAGGAGGCCGTTCTCGACAAGCTTCTTCAGGGTTCTGGCGACGTGCTCCCTGCTCAGCCCGAGCCTTCTGCTTAGGTCTCTCGCTCCGAGCGCGCCGCTCCCAGCTATCTCGAACATTATTCTGGATTCGGTTTCGGTGAGCCTCATGGCGTCGGGTTCTTCCGGGGCTTGGAGGCCGGCGGAGGGGGGCCCGGCGAAGGCTCTCCTAGCCTTCCTGAGGAGGATGCTGAAGATTATGGTCTGGATCACGAAGAGCGACGCGAAGACCGCCGTTAGGATCAGTAGGGGGTTCATCCCGTTTCAGCTCCTAGCTTGTGATATCACGCGGCATCACGCCGCTTATCAGCTTAATCGATTCCTCGATGCGGCCCTCGCCGAGGAGGTCTGATGCCTCGAGAATTCTCGAGGCTGCGTTCTCCCCGAGTACCCCCAAGTATCTTAGGAGGAGAATCGTGTAGATGCTTCGCTTGATGTTCTCGACCGCCTGCCTCAGGGTTCTCGCGTATGCCCCCTTGCTCACCCCCCTTATCCCGGCCTTCTCCTCGAAGGATAGCCTTCTCGGAAGGCTCGCGGATCCGAGCTCGACGAGTAATACCTCGAGCTGGGCCTCCGTAAGAAGGGATAGTTTAAGGAGAGTCTTGACGGGCTTTTCATCCGGGATTCTGACCCCTGTGCTTCTAAGAAACTCTAGAACGGCTTTCCTCATGGCCCCCTCCGCCATGTTATACGCTTTCGTAGACTGTTTTGAGGATTTCCAAGAGGCTTATGGCTCTAGGCCGAGGCCGTATCCGCGCAGCTCGGGCCGCTCGCCCTGGCGGGGGATCCTAGGCTGGGCTAGCCTGTATCGGATTAGGTTCCCGGTCTTGGTTTTCTCTAGATGGCCTCGGTCGGCTAGGCGGGCTAGGTAGGTCGAGGCCGTGCTCAGGCTTATCGGCTCCCTGTATTCGGTCATATACGCTTCGACGGCGTCTCTGGACGTGAAGTATCCGAAGGGGAAGTATTTCGCTAGGATTCTGACGAGCTTACCCAGCTTACTATTCTCGATATACTGCTCCTCAGGCTGGGTCTCGACCGCTCCCCCGTAAAGCTCCATTAGATCCGCTAGCTGGAGAAGCTTCTCCCGGCTAAGCCTACCCTCGAAGATCAGGGTAAGCCTATCGCCGTTCTCGTCCATGAGCTCGAGCTTCAGCTTCCTCCTCCCGCGCGGATAGCTCATCTCCCTAGGGGGACGCGTACAGCCCGATATAACTCTTCGAGGAAGGCCGCCTCCCGCTCAGGCTGAGGATTATACCCGCGGATTCGCCGGATATGCCGCTTGGAAGCTTTGGCGCTTCCGCGTGCTCGCGTGGCCATAGCTTCGAGGCCGTCGGCCTTCGGCTCTATCGCGTCGGGCTGCGTAATTAACCTTGTTGAACGATTAAATACGGCCGTCTCCGGAGGATTGGCGAGGTATGAGCCTTAGATCCGATCTAGAAGCTATTCTAAAGGATTTGATGAGCGCGGCCGGAGGAGATCTCCTCGGATGCGGCCTCGTTAGGGCCGACGGGCTTCCGGTCGTCTCGATTTTTCTCGGCCGGGATCGATGAGCGGAGGGCCGCTGCCATGGGGGCTACCGCTCTCGGGACCGCGACTCGGCTCTGCGGCGAGCTCGATCGGGGAGCGCCTAGGAGGCTCATGATCGAGGGGGAGAGGGGGAACGTCGTGATCATGAGCGTCGGCGGGGAGCTTCTGCTGATAGCGCTTAGCTCGGAGAACCCGAATCTAGGCCTCCTCTTCATGGAGCTCAAGCGAGCCGCCAGGCGCGTGGAGGAGGTCATGGGGAAGAGGAGGGGTGGTAAGTAATGAAGCCCCTCGAGATGTTCGTTTACGACCTCTGCTCCGGTCTCTGGAACGTTCTCGGCGAGGGCGCTAGGGCGATAGTAAGGGATAACGGGAGAGATCTACGACGTCTTCGTAAGGGATAAGATCGATAAGTCCTCCGTCGAGAACGCCTTAAAGTCCTTCAGAAGGGCCGTTGAGGAGCTTGGAGTTTGCGAGGAGATAGATTGCTCGATCTCGGGCGATAGGATCGAGGTGAGGGTAGAAGGATGCATACTCTCCAACGTCTCGGACAAGCTCGCGGAGAGCGGCGTCTCCATCCGCGTCTTCTGCCCCTACGCCGCCGTGATCGAGGCTCTCCTCGAAGACATCAAAGCCGGGGAATACTTCCTAGAATCCCTCGAGAGAAAGCCCGGCGAAGCTACGCACATCGTCCTGAGGAGACAGGAGTGAGCGGCATAAACTTCCCCTTAACCCTCGCACGAATTTTTATTCCGCTCTTCTCAGCTGCTCGAGGATCGAGATAGCCATCCAGAGCTGGGTTCGGGTGAAGACCGGGAGATTCGGGTCATTCATTATCTCCTCGATCATCTCGATCGCGTTCGCGGCTCTCACGGCCGGCTTATATCTCTCGTCGAAGAGCGCGTCGGCGGCCTCCTTCGCGACCCTCCGAATATTCCTAGGGGTCGATACGTCGTTCGCTATCGATTCGAGGATCTGGACGACGTTCTGCCTCTTCTCCTCCCAGCTTTGAGCCGAGCTCTCACCCACTCCTCAACACACCTCCAGACGACTATTTCTCGGAGAATAGCCTTGGGAAAGCTTTATCCTCCCACATTTTTAGAGCTTCCTTCTCAAAAAGTTTTCTCAGGAAGGCTTCTCCGCGCCCAGCGGTATTTCAAGCCTAATATTCTGGTCTGGGGTGGTGTTTTCGGATTGATGGAGCTGCTCTTGCATCCCCTCATAATACTCGCGGCGGCCTGGATTCTGGCGTACGTCGTCGTCAAGCTTCTCGTGAGGAGAGACGTCCCGGGCCTCAGGCTATACCCGCTCGGCTTCGTGCTGAAGTCGGAGAAGACCGTCGGGATCTTCGATAGAATAGCCTCGTCCATTCCGTCCGCGATCAGGGTCGCGTCGAACCTCGGGATGGCCATGGCCTTCGGGATGATGGGCTTCGCCATCTACGTTCTAGCGAAGAACCTCGGAACCTACCTCTTCGCGCCGGCCGAGGTCGGGCCCCAGAACATAGTCATCCCTCTGGTGATAGGGGTTACGGTCAGGTTCGAGCACCTCCCATACCTCCTACTCGCCCTCGGGATAGTCCTCTTAACCCACGAGGGAATGCACGGCCTGATAGCGAGGCTTGAGAGGATAAGGCTCAAGTCGACCGGGCTGTTCCTCTTCTACATATTCCCGGGAGGCTTCGTGGAGCCCGACGAGGAGGAGTTTAGGAGGGCGCCGGGGAGGGCTAGGGCTAGGGTCGCGGCCGGGGGGAGCTTCGCGAACTTCGTGGTCGGCCTGCTCGTCGT
>JAPDJZ010000040.1 GCA_029258815.1 archaeon | reverse complement strand
GGCCTACCGGGTCCTCTCCTGGATCCAGCTTCTGGCAATAAACGTCGCGATCTTCAACATGCTCCCGATATACTTCCTCGATGGAAGCCTATTCCTGAACGCTGTTTTAGAGAGGATAGTCAAGAGCGAAAACATTCTCAAGTGGGTTAACGCCGCGTCTTCGGCCGCATGCATAGCCCTGATAGCTCTCAACATAGGCTTCACCTTCAAGACCTTCGGCTTCCTCCAGATCTAGCGCCTCAGCCTGTCCCTTATCAGCATCTCGACCTCGCAGGCTCTGCAGATCCTCCTACTCGACGGCTCGCCGCAGACCTCGCACCTATCCTCAGCCCTCTGATCCACCCTCTCCAGCAGCCTCTCGAAATTCTTCAGAAACGAGAAGAGGGCTTCTGGCTTGTTCGCGGCATACCACGCCATGAAGCTTCTAACCCTATCCCTCATCGAGGTATGCGTGTATGGGCACGTCGTGGTTTGGAATGGTATGTTCTCAAGGTAGGCGTATAGCGCTATCTCGCGCTGGGGGGTTAGCCTGAGGGGGGCTACGCGGGGTATCGCATGCCCGTTCTCGCGCCTCAAGCCCACGGGCCTTATGTTCCCCTCGCCTTTCAGGAGGTTTAGGAGGTAGGTTTGAACTACGTCGTCGAGGGTGTGCGCGGTGGCGATGACGGTGGCGCCGAGCCTCCTAGCGGCGATCGAGAGAGCTTTCCTCCTGAAGATCCCGCAGATCGTGCAGGGGGTTAACCCCAGATCTTCGGGAATTCCCGATTCTACGACCTCGCTTAGGGTGAATCCGAAGAGATCCCTGAAGCTTAGACTCGTGAAGGGCACTCCGAGGGCCGAGCAGAAGCTTTCAGCTATGGCCATGCACTCGGCCCTATAACCCCCTATTCCCTCGTCGATCATCACGGCGTAAAGCTCTGAATGCGGGAAATCCCTCTCGATCCGCTCGAGGATCTTCAGGAGGCTTAGGCTATCCTTTCCCCCGGAGATGGCGACGAGGATCCTGTCGTCGTATTCTAGGAGGTTGTAGCGGGAGATCGTCCGCCTAATCCTATCGACCACGCTACGCTTAAAGCATCTAGCGCAAAGCCATTCGCCCGAGTAGCTTCTATGATAGATCGGGCGGCCCTCCCCGCACAGGTCGCATCTAGGATCCACGGCCACGAGCGCTCATCTGACCGATTATCGACCCCTCCTTTTCAAGATTATAGTTCGGGAGCCGGTTCTCGAAGAACATTTAAGCATAAGCCGCAGGGAGCGTCCGGCAGGATGGCTAGGCTTCGATGCTTTTGGAAGACCTTGGATCTCTTGATCGAGGCTTCCGGCAGATCCCTGCGAGAGGTCTCCGAGGGCGAGGTTAGCGAGCTCGTTGAGGGGGTTATCGGCCGCGGGAGAGGCGAGAGGATATTCGTAGTCGGGGCCGGGAGGTCGGGGCTCGTCGGAAAGGCGTTTGCCATGAGGCTTATGCATCTCGGGCTTAACGCTTACGTCGTCGGCGAGACCATTACCCCGGCCCTCAGAAGCGGGGATACGCTCATAGCCATCTCGAGATCAGGCAGGACTAGGACGGTCGTGGAGATAGCGAGGCTGGCTAGGAAGGCCGGCGGCCGAGTAATAGCGATAACGTCTTCCAAGAGGTCGCCGCTGGCGAGAATCTCCGACCACGCGATAAGAATTCCCTCCAAGCTTGGAGGAGGGCTCGAATGCGCCCCGCCCCTCGGAACCCTATTCGAGCTAAGCTGCTGGATATTCCTAGACGCCGTAGTCGCCGAGCTCATGGAAAGGCTCGCCGTCCAAGAAGAAGACATGCGCAGCAGGCATACGAACCTAGACTGGTATTAGGATGAGGGGGTGCCAGCACCCGACTTTCGCGGGGGCTCCCGCACCCCACTATTCGCCGGGCGGGAAGGGGCTTGACTTCCAGGTTCGGAACGGGTCTGGGTATTTCCCCCTTCCCTATGACCGGCACCCGTTTTGAGAGTTTATCGGATCGTGTTTTTAAGCTTTCCGCGCTTCGGTTTATTTTCTCCAGCGGCGGACGGCCTGCTCGAAGAGGTCGCCCCCATAGATGTCGTTCGCGACTATCGCCGGGAAGTCCTCGACCCGGATCTCTAGGAGGGCTTCCGGGCCAAGATCCCCGTAGGCCACGAGCCTCGAGGATTTTATCTTATTCGAGTAGTAGGCTCCGGCGCCGCCTATAGCCGCGAAGTATACGGCGCGATACCTTCTCATAAGCTCTCTCGCCCGGCCGCTCCTATACCCCTTCCCTATCGTTCCCCTGAGGCCGCGTCTTAGGAGGGGTTCGAGGTATGGGTCCATCCGGATCGAGGTCGTTGGGCCGGCCGCCCCCAAGATCTGGCCCGGCTTCGGCGGGGTCGGGGCCATGTAGTATATTATGGCTCCTTCGAGGTCTATCGGCGGGGATCTTCCTTCGAGGAGGTCTTCGACCAGCCTTTTATGGGCCGCGTCCCGCGCCACGTAGAGCCTTCCGCTTATCAGAACCCTATCCCCGACCCTGAGCTCCGCGACGACCTCCTCCCCCAGCGGCGTCTCGATCCTCCTCCCCGCCCTCATAGGCTTATCCACCCGACCCGGTGAACGTGGCAGTTTAGGTTTACGGCGGCGGGTAGGGAGGCCATGTGGCATGGGGCGTGCTCGATCCTAACGTCTAGGGCCGTGAGCCTTCCGCCGAAGCCCTGCGGGCCTATCCCCAGCGCGTTCACCTCCTCCAGAAGCTCCTCCTCGAGCCTAGCGTATCGCTCGTCCGGATGCCTCCTCCCCCACTCCCTGAAAAGCGCCTTTTTAGCCAGCCAGCCCACCGTGTCGAGGGTTCCGCCGACCCCGACCCCTATCACCAGCGGGGGGCACGCGTTCGCCCCAGCCCTCTCGACGACCTCTAGGACGAATCGCTTCAACCCTTCTAGGCCGTCCGCGGGCTTGAGCATCTTGACCCTCGACATGTTCTCCGCCCCGGCGCCCTTCGGCATGAACCCCATCCTAAGCTCCGAGCCCGGGATCGGCTCGACGTGGATTATGGCCGGCGTGTTATCCCCTGTATTCCTCCTATCGTAGAGGGGGTCCGAGACGATGGACTTCCTGAGGTAGGCTTCCGAGTAGGCTCTCGCGACCCCCCGGTTTATCGCCTCCACGAGGCCCCCGCCCTCGACCACCACCTCCTGGCCGAGCCTCACGTAGAAGACGGCCACCCCGGTATCCTGGCAGACGGGAATCCCCCTCTCCCCGGCAATCCTCGCGTTCTCCAAGAGTATGGACAGGGCTTCCCTCCCGAGCTCGGATTCCTCGAGCCGGAGGGCGAGCTTATACCGCTCCTCGAGCACGCTCAGGTTCGAGAAGGTGGCGCGGACCAGCTTTCTCGCCGCCTCCTCGATCTCGCTCGCGCTTATCCTCCTCAAAGCTCCCCTCCCCGGAAGCCTCCCCGAGCCGGATTAAGGTTTTCGGAGCGGGTCGCGGGCGAATTTATGTATTTAACTCGGAGGGGTGGGAAAGTTTTAGAGGGAGTCGGGGCTTGGTTTTCTCCGGAGACCTCCTAGGCATGCTTAACCTTCTCCAGATCGGCGCGGGCAGGCAGGACATACTCTCGATGCTCCTGAACATCCTCTGGCTTCTTTTCATCATGATCTTCTTCCTTTATCCGAGCTTCTCCCAGAAGATTCAGCTCTCCTACATCCTCAGGGATCTCGAGCGGAAGCTGTATAAGATCAAGCTCATTCGGGATGAGGTCCGGGGGAGGACTCTCGATAGCCTGAAGAGGTACTCGGAGGAGCATGCGAAGCTCGACCGGGAGCTCGACAGGCTTCTACTCTCCTTCGCGATCCAGCCCGAGTCCATGGACCCCTACGGGATCGTGTATAAGCTCGAGCACATAGTGAATACTTGGGAGGACGCGTTCGAGGAGAACGTTAGGATGCTGTGCTCCAAGGCTGATCGGGAGAGGGTTAAGACGCTTACGAACCTCGTCGAGGTCGCCCGCGGGATAGACTACCTCTACCGGGTCATAAGGCACTACTACCTCCTCGGCAAGAAGACCTCGAACATCTACATAGTCCTCCAGGTTCAGATGCTCATGCCCCAGCTTATGGAGATAGCTGAGGCGTATAGGCAGGCTTGCTACGCCTTTATGCGGGGTCAGCCGGTCGGAGACGGGGTGGGGGTCCTGGCCGCGGCCAGGCTCGTGGAGGGGCTTGAGAAGAAGACCTACGAGGTCGCGAAGGATACGATAGTTCACGAGACCGTGATAGATGGGAGGAGGGTCTTCGTTCTCAGGGCCGCGGGGCCGGGCGGGGCCGTCGGGAAGCCCGCCGACGGGATTCTCAAGATAATCGAGTCGGAGAAGGATAGGGTTAAGGCGATAGTGATGATCGACGCGGGGCTTAAGCTCGAGGGGGAGGAGACGGGGAAGATCGTCGAGGGGATCGGGGCGGCGATAGGCGGGATAGGCGTTGATAAGTTCAAGATAGAGGAGATAGCGAAGAAGCGGAAGATACCGCTCTACGCCTTCGTGATCTACCAGTCGATCGGGGAGGCGATAACGCCCATGCGGGAGAGCATAGCGAAGGCCGCCGACGAGGTCGCCGAGAAGGTTAGGAAGCTGATCTCGGATAAGATCGAGGAGGGCTTCTCGGTCATCGTGGCCGGGATAGGGAATACGGTCGGCATAGGCATGAGCTAGAAGCCGCGGAGGAGTGAGAATGTTCTCCCAAGAACGCGCTAAGAAAATCGTAACCCCCCTAACCTATCTAAGGTGTCTAGAGTGCTCGACCGTGAATTCGAGGCCGTTTAGGGAGGGAGACTACGTATTCAAGGAGGTTGAGGAGAAGTGTCCGAAATGCGGATCGAGCAAGATGAAGATAATAGGCATCTACGTTAAGGAGGAGGCTAAGGAGAAGCGCAAATCTAAGTTATGACCTCGAAGCCGTCCTCGAAAACTATGATCGTATGCTCCGCTTGGGAGACGGGTTCCCCGCGCTTCTCGACGAGGACGGGATACGAGTATATTCGGCCGCTTCTAACGAGCTTCTCGTGAACGGCTCTAAGTTTCTCGAACCCCTCTATCCATCTAGGCGTGTAGGGCAGCCCCCTAAATCGCTCGATGAGGAAGGCTAGAAGCTCCCGCTCCCTGCCTCCGAGCTTCCTGAGCTTAGCCCTACTGGGATCGGCTCTAAAGATCGTGCTAAGCCTCGCCGAGACCACCTCCCCGGCCCCCCTCGCGGTCGTTAGGAAAGGCTCAACCGCGTAGACGTGGCCGCTCTCAAGCTTCCCGGGGCAGATGGCGGCGACGTTCGGGATGCTTAGCCCGGCGTGAAGCTCGTATCTCCTTATCTCGTGGCCCGTGAGATTCCTTATCGGCTTGAATCCGAGGCTTCTCGCCGCCTCCTCGACGACCCGGCCTATCCTATAGACCGGAACCCCCGCCCGCATGCTCTCGATAGCCTTCCTGAGAACTATCCTCGAGGCCTCGGCTAGGGGCTCCAGCTCCGGCGCTAGGGAGACCGTCGCGGCGGTGTCCGCGATGTAGCCGTCTAAGCTCACCCCCAGGTCCACCTTCACTATGCTTCTAGGGGGTATTTGGAGGGAGTCCCCGGGGGGCGAGGTGTAGTGGGCTGCAACCTCGTTTATCCCCACGTTGCACGGGAAGGCCGGCTCGGCGCCCTCCCCCCGAATCGCCTCCTCGACCTCCTCGCAGATCCCGAGAACCGGGGCGCCCTCCCTGATGAGCTTACGAGCAAGCTCCCTAACCCTCCTCGCTACGAGGCCGGCCTGCCTGAAGCCTTCTAGATCCGCCTCACTCAACAAGATCCGCCCAGTAACCCTGTAAGGCTTGGATTTATGGATGCGTAGGGGAGCTTAGGGAGGGCTCATCCTAGACCTGCATCTATCGCAAACCCTCTTCCCGCCGACCATGAACAGGTTCTCGGTCTTCCTCCCGCAGACCTGACACCTCGGCACCCTCCACCCACCTCCCTCCAGATAGGGGGAAGGCCGGAATTCGAGATAAAAATTACCCGGCTGGATGCGGCGCCCCCTATCCCCCGCCTCGGCGGGTTACCGAGTAGAGTATCGCCGTGGATGCTAGGAGGAGTATCGAGGCTAGGAGGTCCATCGGCGCCCTGACCAGCGAGATTATCCTCAGCTCGAGCTCGCCGCTCACCCCGAGGATCAGCAGGACGAACGAGACCACCCTAGCGGCCGCGAACATCAGGAAGCACACGGTCATGAGGACGAAGGCTTTGACGCTCCGCTTCTTGAGGAAGAGCCTGCTAAGAGCGTAGGACGGGTCGCTCCTCAGGTGCCTGTAGAGGCCGAGGCATAGAAGCATGAAGGCTATCGAGATGAATACGCCCGTCAGGCTCGCGGCCTCGAGGATCAGCTCCCCCTCACCCCCTCAGAACGAGCCTAAGCCGGGAGACTGAGATGAAGATGAAGGCCACGAAGAGGATGAAGAACGCCGCGGCTGAAAGCCTGTAAGCCTCGAGCCTGTAAACGCTCCAGAGGAAGAGGCTTATCGAGGCCGGGATGGAGAACGCCGAGGCCAGCAGCAGGCTCCTAATCGATAGGGCTAAGTGATCCCCTCATGAATATCCTCGAGGCCGCAATCCTCTCCCTCCTCAAGCCGGCGAGGCACTCGATTGAGAAGAATAGCGTGGGAATCGCGAAGACGAAGAAGATGAGCTCCCTGACGAGCATCAGGAGGTCTAGGCCATGCCCCGAGATCGAAGCAACTCGATGTTATTTATTGTTTTATCAGCCCCCCTCGCGGGCGATGTAAAGCCCTCAGAAGAATCTAAAAAGAGGCCGGCCGAGGATTCATTCCGATGCGGGTTGAGCGACGGCGTCGACTACCGCAGGATCTCGATCTACCTCGCCGCCGCATACGTTCCCGCATATCTAATGGATTCGATCATCTATCTCGCGGGCTCCGAGAAGGCGTTGACGAGGCCGCTCTACCAGTTCTTGGTGGCGGGCCGGATGTATCTCCCCATGCTCGGCGTGATCTTAGCGCTCCTGATGACCAAGGCTGGGATAAGGAGCGGCTTAAAGGAGTATGGGCTTAGAGCCGGGAAGAGGCTTCCGCAGCTCCTCCTGCTCGGGGCGTCGATTCCCTATCTCATCTACGCCGTCGGAGTCGCGTATGGTTATCTCGCGGGGCTCCCGGTAGCCGATCCCGTTAAGAGCCTCTATCCGACGCTATCTAGGGAAGCTGAGCGCCTTCTAAGCCGGCCGCCCTGCTCGCCATCGCGCTGACCCAAACCCTGATCTCCGGCATCTCGCTTAACGCGCTTCTCGCGATCGGGGAGGAAATCGGGTGGAGGGGGCTGATGCTCGATGAGCTTAGGAAGAGGTTCAGCCTCCCGGTAGCCTCGATCATGATCGGCGCCGCCTGGTCCTTATGGCACGCCCCCCTGATAATCCTCTTCGGATACAATTATCCGGCGGACAGGCTTCTCGGACTGCTGCTCTACACGATGGTATGCGTTATCTGGACCTACATCCTATCGATCCTCAAGATCCTAGGGGGGAGCGTGATCCCTGCGGCCGCGATGCACGGCACGATAAACGCCATGGCCGCCATAATGCTCTCCACGATCCCGGTTCGGAGAATCCTCGGCATGCCCGTCGGGCTTCTATCGATAGCCTCGTCGGCCACGGTTTTGATCCTGATGATAGGCTTGGAGAGGGCTGCTCGCTCGCTCCGAGCTTCGCGGGAATGACACCAGCTCACGCGCTAAGAAAGGGTTTGAGATCCTCCCTATCGCGGATGAGGATTATGTCGTTCGCGCGAACCAGCTCCCGGGCCTGCTCGAACTTCCCCCTAAACTCCGTCATGAAGGATTTGAGGTACTCGAATAGAAACTCCTTGATCTCGCCGCTGATCATCCTCCCGGTCGAGTAGTCTTCGGCTATCCTGCGAAGCTGCCGCTCATCCTTTAGAACGAACTCCAGAAGCTTGTAGGGCACGTCCTTCGAGAGGTCCGCCCCCCTCCTCCTCTGCTCCTCCAGCGAGGCGGCTCCCCCGGAGAACGCCTTGAACACCTTCCTCCTCAGGGCGCCGAAATCCTCCTCGGGGATGAATATGGCCTTCTGAGGCTCGCTCTTGCTCATCTTCCCCCGGCCGTCCAGCGAGGGGACATCCCTTATGTAGACGCCGACTATCGGCTTGAACCCATAGACCCTAGTTCTCTTCAGATAGTCCCGGCAGAGCCTGATGTGCGGATCCTGATCTAACCCGACCGGTATGATCCCGTACATGGGTCTCAGCAGCTGCGGGAAGAGCATGTCGCCCATCTGCTGCAACACCGATACGATTCTGGAGGGGCGAGCGTCCCCGTAAACCGCCCGGAACTCGGAGAGCGTTATCTCCCTAGCGGCGTCGAAGGCGATCTTCTGCAGGTCCACGTTATCGGACTGGAAGTAGAATATCGTGCTGTCCGGGTCTAGGCCCAGCGCTATGTAGGTGGGGATGTGGTATTCCAGCGCGTATTTCCTCCCCACGTCCAGCGGAACGTTTCTGGTGGCGAGGGCCTCCAAGTCCGCCACGAGGACTATCGTGAGCTTGGACTTTTTCTGGAAAGCCTTCATGGACTCCACGACCGCCAGCGTCCCGAGGTGGATCTTCTCGTGGGAGGGCATTATCCCCGTAAGGGCGTAGAAGTCCCCGGTTTCCCCGATCCTCCTAATGTCCTCGGAGGTCCTGCACGCGAAGAGTATCCCCCTCCCCACATACGCGTGCTTCTCGTCCACGACCGCCTTAAACTCCTCCGGAAGATAGTCAAGGCCGAACTCCTCGACGAGCTTCCTCGCCCTATCCTCCATGCTATTCAACCGAGCGGAATTAGATCCTGGGGGATAATAAAAATCTAAGCTGAGGAATTCGGGCGAAAGCTCTCGCCGAGACTTCACTTAAGAAGTATCACGTTTCCCATCCCCTCCTCCTTCTCTCGACCAGCCCCCTGCCCTCTAGTAGATCTAGAGCCCTGCTCACGCTCGTCTTAGATAATCCGGTCTTCCCAGGCAGCTCGCTCTGATTTATCACCCCGCCCGCTTCCAGGATCGCCTCATACACCTTCCTCCCATCGTCCTTCAAGCTCCTAGAGATCTCCTCCCACTTCCTCCGCCTCTCCTCTAGGGTCTGCTTCCAGAGGGGCTCGCCCACCTCGGCCGGCTTTGATAACCCGCCCGCCTCACCCTGGCCTCGATAACAGGATGAATGCTCCGAAGGCTCTGAGGATCACCGAGAAGATCAGAACCACAACTAAATCGGTTTAAGTATAGAATCCCGGGATCTTCGATACTAGGGTGCTGTTCTCACCCGTCCCCAGGTAGACGTTTATCGAGGCGGGTTGGAGGAGCTTAAGCGCTAGGATGAAGGCTGAGGCCGCGAACAGGGCAGAGGCCAGCGCCAAGCAAGCCCTCCTATCCCACATCAAACCACACCTCTACGATGAGCATGAAAAATAAAAATGGGGTTGGGCGCCGATTTCATGGATTTAGCCCGTCCTCGAGCTCAGCTCTATCCTGCACACCTCGGCCTTCTCTATGGACTCCACCGCGCCCTGATCTAGGTCGACAGTCAGCCTATAGCATGTCCCATCCGAAGCTTTCACCATGACGATCGCGGGTCCTCCGCTGGAAGATAGCTCGAGCCCGACGCCGACGATCTCGTAATCGCTGCCTATGACTTCCTTAACCCTCGGACTATTCCTGACTATTTCTATGGCCTTCTCTTCGGAGCCTTTTCCGAGCGACGGGGGAGCCTCGACCTTGAACTTGAAGTATATGCCGCCGGCCTCGCTGGTAAAGACCTCCACGCTCTTTGCGCCCTCCGGAGCCTTAATGGTCTTGACGAGCTCGCCGTCTTGGTATAGCTCTACGACGCCGTCCTTCAATATCGCCTTAAATCCTCTCGATGTTGGTGCGGCTGCGGTCGGCGCTATCGCTGTGAAGAGTGCTGCGGCGATCAGCGCTGATGCTAGAAGGGTCGTCAGGAGCAGTAGCCTCCTATTCTCAACAAATCCTATCACTCGCATCACCTCGCGTTAAGCTGGCTTGGGAGGGCGGATAAGCCTTGGGTTGGAAACCGGTTTCCAACAGGCTGGAGGCGGCTTAGCTGAAGTCTCCCCTTATGTACGCCCTCGTGAGGATGCCCTTTGGGTTCTTGAAGATCCGCTCGGCCTCCCCCTGCTCGACGACC
>JAPDJZ010000075.1 GCA_029258815.1 archaeon | reverse complement strand
CGACCTAATGCACCTAATAATCGGGAGCGAGGGAACCCTAGCAATAATAACCAAGGCATGGATTAGGCTTTACCCGGGGGCTGGGTCGACGGCGACCATATTGGCTCCCTTTAATTCTCGGGAGAGGGCTTTGGAAATCGTGCCTAAGATTCTTCGAGAGGGGGTAACGCCCATCGCGATCGAGTTCTTTGAGCGCGATCTGGCGGAGGAGACCGCGAGATATCTCGGATTAAGCTGGCCGTGCTCCGCCGGAGAATATCAGCTAATGCTCGTTCTAGCCGAGGGAGGCGAGGAGGCGCTGCTAGCCGTTTGCGAAAAGCTTCTAGAAATCCTTGAGGAGTACGCCTCGGCTGAGCCCCTTCTAGCTGAGACCCGGGAAGAGCAGGAGAGGATCCTGAAGATTAGGAGCGAGATGTATAACGTTCTGAAGGGCGATTCGGTCGACACCTTGGATGTGGCGGTTCCGCCGGCATCTCTAGCGAGGCTCATCGAGATCGTCGAGGCGATAGAGAAGAAGTATGGGATACACCTCCCGATAGTCGGCCACGCCGGCGACGGAAACCTCCACATCCAGATAATGAGGGTCGATGGATGGACTACGAGGGATTACGAGAGGGTTGTTGAGGAGCTTTATGAGGCGGCGGTAGACCTCGGCGGCGTGATAAGCGGGGAACACGGAATAGGTTTCGTCAAGAGGAAGTATCTCGCCAAGTATCTCGACCCTAGGGCTTTGAAATTGATGAGGGAGATAAAGGGGGTCTTCGACCCGAATAACATCCTGAATCCGGATAAGCTATTTCCATAACCTCGGAGCGCCATGAACCTCCTATTCATCTTATACACGACGGGCAGATGCAATTTGAGATGCCGATACTGCGGCGGGAGCTTCGACCCCGAGACGGTTCCATGGAACGTGAAATACTCGTTAAAGCTTCTCGAGGAGGTCTTCAGGGAAGGCGACTCGATAGCATTCTACGGGGGTGAACCCCTCCTAAATAGAGGATTCATCAGGGAGGTCATGGAGACGTTTCAGGCCAAGCACTATATAATTCAGACGAACGGCCTCCTGCTGAGAAACCTCAATCGGAGAATTCTCGAGAGATTTGATACCATTCTGGTCTCGATAGATGGCGGGAGAGAGATAACCGACGCGAATCGGGGGAGCGGGGTTTACGATAGGGTTCTGAGCTCGGTTAGGTACGTGAGATCTTTGGGCTACGCCGGAGATCTGATCGCGAGAATGACCATCACGAACGGCTCGGACATCTATCGGGATGTCAGCAACCTCCTAGACCTCGGCCTATTCGACCACGTTCACTGGCAGCTAAGCATGATCTGGGTTGACAGAGGCGATTGGAGGGATCTCTGGGGATGGATTAGGGGATCGTATAAGCCCGGGCTTAAGGGGTTATTCGAGAAATGGCTTTCGTCTCTTGAGAAGGGAGAGCTTTTGGGAGTGACTCCGTTTCAAGGAATCTTGAAGAGGATCGTCGAGGGAGGGCCGCGTCCGCCGTGCGGCTCCGGCGAGGACTCGTTCACGATCCTTACCGATGGAAGGATAGTCTCATGCCCGATAGCCGTTAGAGAGAAGTGGGCTGAGATAGGGGTTCTCGGAGAGGTTTCTAGAAAGGATCTGGAGGGTAGGAGGAACGAGCTTGAGGAACCTTGTAGATCCTGCAGCCTCCTCGGGATCTGCGGGTCGAGGTGCCTGTACACTAATCGCGAAAAACTTTGGGGATCTGAGGGGGTTCAAGCCATCTGCGAGACCTCTAGATACATCGTGAACCTAGTGCTGGGGAACTGCTGGATGATAAGGGACGTTCTTTCGAAAACTCCCTACTCCATGAAGGATTTAGTCTATCCGGAGTACAATAACACGGTGGAGATAATCCCCTAGCGTGCTTCGCGATTCACCTTAGAGGCCGTCTCCATTCGGCAGGTATTTTCTAAAGGTTAGGCGTATCAAGCCTAGGTTCGGATTGGGCTTCGTTAAGGCGATCACGTATCCCCCGTTATAAGTTCTTAAGACGAGGTATCTGCCGTCCCGAAGCTGGATCTCCGCCTCCTCAAAGCCCTTTGAAGAGAAGATCTCCCTAATGGTCAGGGTTATGCCTGAAGCGGCTAGCGCCGCCCGACTAAGCTCCCCATGGGCTTTATCGGCGATCGTGATCTCCTCGAGCCATCCCCTGCACTCCCTCATTATCGCTTTGAGTAGGTATCTTCCATCCGAAACCTTCTCGAGTCTTGGGAAAGCCTCGAGCATGCCGAGCCATCTAAGCGAGATCACCCCTATTAAGCGCTAGCTTTGGAGAGGTTGGCTCGTAGAACGGGCGATTAAATTACGGTAATAAGCTGGGAAGCTTTCTGAGAAAGCCGTTCACCCGGCTCAGAATGAGCTGAGATCATCATCGAGTTCAGTTACTGCAGCCCTCATCACGCCGCGCAATAGATTTCGCCGCCTTATTGAAAAGCTTTATCGAGCACCCTTATACCCTGCCGGTATTACCCTGGGAACGGGACGAGCGGTGCGCGGATCGTTAAAGGAGAATAGGTTCTAGTGAAGGGGGAGGGGCGTATCGCTTGAAGCGCGCCTCCCCGGCCGTATCCGGCTTTAAGCGAGAGGATGAACGCCTACCTATCGTGGGACTTCGTTCCGCCCTTTCTGCCCAACCCTCTCCGCCTCCTTAGGTGATTGTTCGAGCTTAGGTTGCGCTTGGAATATTTTCCCGAGGGGCAGCCCCGTCGCTAGGAGGCTCAGGATATACCAGCCTATGTAGGTTAGCTTATCCCCCGTCGAGATTAGCGGTATGACTAGGCCTCCCGGCAGGGTTCCGACGACGTTCAAGCTTCCGTATAGGGGCGTGAGGATCACCATGAAGACGAAGTAGAATATCCCGAAGCTCGCGAAGAGCATCATCATGTTCTTTTTGCCTATCTCCGCGTCGATCTTCCTATAGTATTCCTGCTTCCTCTTGAGCCTCTGCAAAGCCTTCTTATCCCCCTTCTTCTGAGCCTCGAGCAATTCTTTCTTAAACTTCTGAGACTCCATCATCTTAGCCATATCCTCGGGCCCCATCAGCTTTCTCCGAAGTAGGTTCGTTGCGAAGCTTACGACGGCGGCTATCAGGAATATCTCGATCATCGGGTCGATCATCTACTCCTCACCTAGCACCCTTCCCAAGAACGGATATGCCTCGAGCATTTTCTCCCTAACGAGCAGCTCGTAGTACTGGTAGAGTATTCCCGTCATTAGGAGTATCCCTATTCCGCCTCCATAGACGTTGAAGTAGTCTCCGAAGATCGCTATGAGGGCGACTATGATCGCTCCAACGATCGTCAGCACCCGGATATACTTCCTAAGCATTCTGGCGATTATCGAGGGAGCCCTCCTGAACCCCGGGATCTGCATCCCCGCCTTGATCAGCTGGTCGGCGACGTGCTCGGGCGATAGCCCGCCGACCTCGACCCAGAACTTCGCGAAGACCACGCAGAAAACTATCATTATCAGGGCGTAGATCAAGGCTCTAACGGGGTCGGCGGCGGCTCCGGCGAGGCTTCCGGGGGAAGTAACGTAGTATGCTAAGCCTCCTAGCGGAACCGGGCCGTATTGGGTGGAGTTAAAGGCTCCGATTATATTCAGGAAGGGATCCTGATTTGCCGGGTTGAACCTGCTCCAGATCATGGTTGAGAAGAAGTATATGTTCGTGAAGACCACGGACGCGAAGATTACGGGTATGTTGGAGACGTAGAGGAACTTTATCGGGTATCTGGCGGTATAGCCCGAGACCCTGGCATGCTGGATCGGAACCTCTATCCTGAGAGCCTCCAAGTATATTATCAGGATTAGAAGACCTATCGTCCCAGCTAGGCCTATCAAATCCGGAAACCCGCCCCTGTTGATCAAGTCCCCGAAGGATCCCCCTTGGAAGCCCGCTTGGATTAGAGCTAGGATTATTCCTTGGTAGTATCCGTCCGGAAGCATTATCGGGGAGAAGAGGTTTGTGAAGATCGCCTCGGCTACCCCGGCCGCGATGAATAGGCTTACCCCGCTCCCAAGCCCCCAGCCCTTCTGGATAAGCTCATCCATCAAAACTATCAGCATGGTGGCCGCCACGAGCTGGAGGAAGACTATCAGCTGAACCTCGGGGCCCAGCCGGCCGAGCATCCCGGAGATCGTGAAGACCGTCGCCTCCACGAAGATGACGGCGATCGTTAGAAGCTTATTCATGGCCGTGAAGGTAGCCCTATCCTCGGGCTTGGAGAGGTCGAGCCTAATCAGCTGAGCTCCCACGAGAAGCTGGAGGATTAGGCCGGCGGTTACTATGGGCCCGATCCCCAAGGTGGTTAGAGTGCCCATCCTCTGAGCGAAGATTATGCTCATGATCAGAGGGCTTCGGCCCGCGAGCCTAGATGCCTGGGGAACTCCATAAAGCATGGTATGCCCCATCAGGGTATAGATCACCAGAACTATCGCCGTCCAAGCGAGCCTCTCGCCCAGGCTAAGCCTTTTAATGGGTTTTCTTACCTCCGGGAGAAAGCCCGCCAGCCGCTCCATCGCCGACCTCAGGCTCAACCGCCCGATCCACCCTCGAAGATCCTAGTTATCCTACATCTTTTTATCTATATCACCCCCGTGATTCGGTGGATGAGCGCGGCGAGAGTTTATTAATAAGGCGAGGAGGAGCCTTATCTAGATTTACTTCAAGTAGAAAAGTTGAAATATGACCGGCTCTATTGACTAGGTATGCCGTCTGAGAACAGACGAAAGAAAAAGGAAGCCGATACGATATTGAGAAAGAAGCTTTCCAGAAGAGCTGCCCTTTCGACGGCTGGTAAGGTCGCTGTAGGCGTGGTTGTGGCCGGAGTAATCGCCGGTATAGGCGGCTACTATGCCGGCAGCGCGGCTGCTCCCGGTAAGACCGTTACCGAGACCAAGACCGTGACCGGGCCGGCTTCCACCGTTACGGTCACCAAAACCGAGACCGTTACCAAGACGGTTACCGGCAAGCCCACGACCGTTGTAACGACCGTGACCACCCCGACGACCCCGACGGTTACTACTCCGACGACCCCGGCGAAGCCCTTCTCCTACAAGGAGGCCGCGAAGCCCTATAAGGGCGTCACCCTCAGGGTCGTAACCGAGAACACTCCGCCGGCGGTGGCTCTGAAGGAGGAGATGGTGCCGAAGTTCGAGGAGGAGACCGGGATCCACGTCGAATGGGAGGCGGTCAGCTGGGGAGACATGTACGCGAAGGAGATCTCGGACCTCGAGGCTGGAAGCGGGGTCTATGACGCCATCTACATCGAGCAGGACATAATCTACACCTACATGGGTAGAGGCTGGCTAACGGATCTAACCCACTTTGGAGACACTCATCCAGAGCTCGTAGACCCGAACTTCGAGCCGGACGACTTCACGTCGTTCGGAGACGCCTTCAAGGATCCGACGACCGGACACTTCTACGCCTACCCCTACGAGGCGTTCCTCAAGACCTACTGGTATAGAGAGGACATGTACGAGGAGCTCGGAGTTAAGCCCGCCGAGACCTGGGATGAGTTCATAGAGCTCTCAAAGAAGTTCTACGAGTGGGGTAAGGATAAGGAGCCTAGGGTCTACGGCTGCGGATTCCAGATGATAGGAATCACCCTGCCATACCTCTTCGTTGAGGGATTCTTCCCACCCCACGGCGTCTACACTTGGGGAATAAGTCTAGAGAAGATGAGGGCATCCGTAGAGAAGGGAGGCACCCTAAACTCCGATAGAGCGATTAAAGCCTTCGAGGACTTCTTTGAGCTCCTAGAGCTCGCGCCGCCCGAAGTCAAGACCTTCTCCTGGGGAGGAAACGTTGACGCCATGGCCGCGGGAAGAACCCCGCACGGGCCTTGTGAATACTCCGAGTCCGCTGGAGCGGCTCTGAGGAAGAATCCGGATCTGAGAATTAGGTGCACGCTGCCGCCTCTAGAGCCCTTCGTGAAGGAGGAGGTCATGGCGAGGTCCAAGACCGACTACTGGAAGGCTTACGTGAACTACTACGACGGCGGAGCCTTCGGAATACCCTACTGCTCCAAGAACAAGGAAGCCGCATACCTGTTCGTGCAGTACATGACCGGCAAGGAAGGATCCATGGTAACTGCAACTAGATCCTTCGCTCCAACGAGGAAGTCCGTCCTAGACGCGCTGGTAGGCTCCGACATCGATAAGAAGACCGGATACTTCAGCCTCGTGAAGGAGAAGGACTGGATGTACGCCCCGGCGCCGCCCTTCAGAGAGCATAAGCTGCTAATCGAGAGGTTCTACGACAAGTGGATCCACAAGATAGTCGCGAAAGAGGTCGGCATCAAGGAAGGACTTGATCAGATGGCTGCTGAGATTGACGAGATGCTTGAAGCCTTAGGATACTAAGGCGATAGAAGATGAGCCAGAGGCTGATATCCCTTCTTTTTTTACTACCCTGTATCATAATCCTTGTCTTCGTCGGGTTACTCCCCCTCTTCCCCGTCATATGGGAAAGCTTACACATGCATATAGTCGCCGCTCAGGCACGCCCCGTATTCATCGGGCTGGGCAACTTCAGGACGATAATGAATGATCCAGATGTGGGATACTACTTCGGGATAACGTTTCTCCTCAGCGCGATAGCGCTGCTCATCCAGATACCTCTAGGCCTCGGGATAGCTTTAATGCTCGTCAGAAAATTCCGAGGCCGGGAAATATTCCAAACCCTCTTCGCCCTACCCCTGGGAATAGCGCCCATAGCCGTGGGATGCATATGGGTTCTAGTCCTCCGCCCGGAGGTGGGCCCATTCCCGAGATTTCTAAGCCTCTTCGGAATAAACTTCGACTACATGGCATCGTTCTGGTCGGCTTTCGCGGCAATAACGTTGATGAACGTCTGGAGATGGACCCCCTTCGTCACCCTCGCCATCTTACCCGGGCTCGTATCACTACCCCCGGATATCTTAGACGCTGCTAAGGTTGATGGCGAGGGTTTCGGCAGAATTCTCAGGCACATAATCCTCCCCATGATAAAGATCCCGATAATGACCGTGATCTTCATAAGGCTGATGGATACGATCTCGATATTCGATGAGGTGTGGATATTAACGGGGGGAGGGCCGGGCTGGTCTACGAGGTTCATAAGCATAGACATAGTCAGGAGGGTGATCTTCGAGACCGACTACGGGATGGGCAGCGCGCTTTCGCTGGTAGTCCTCTACATGACGATATCTCTATGCTGGCTCATGCTCGCGATACTTAAGGGAGGTAAGTTAACGGAGGCGACATGAGATGAAGATGAAAACCAAGTCGATAATAGTAACGGTGTTAATCGCGGTGGCGCTCCTAATAGTGCTATTATTCGAGCTATTCCCGATATACTGGGCGATAGTCTCCTCCTTAAGGGCGAGAGAGGAAATCGTCGGAATGGCGCCCATCTACCCCACGAGCTTTAGGATACAGAACTTCTACGACGTGTTCGTCAAGTGGAAGTATTACGAATACGTCGTGAACTCGGTCATAGTCGCAACCGGGAACACGGTCCTAGTCCTCTTGGTAACGCTCCCGGCGGCTTACGCCCTCGCCAGGTTCAGGATGGGCGTTGCGAGGCACCTCTCCTTCTGGATACTGACGAACAGGATGGCCCCTCCGGCGGCCTTCCTCCTCCCCCTCTACATGCTCTTCAGCTTCCTAAGGCTATCGGGAACTTTCATAGGCCTCATTCTCGCGTACTGCGTCTTCAACATACCGTTAAGCATATGGCTTCTCACGGCTGCGATCGAGAGCATTCCGAGAGATATCGAGGAGGCAGCGATGCTAGACGGGCTTTCGCCGTTCGGGGTGCTGACGAAGATTACGATCCCCCTAGCCAAGTCGGGCATAGCCTCAACGGGCCTCTTAACCTGGCTCTTCGCCTGGAACCACTACATCTTCGGCATGATACTCTCGGGCCCAGATACGAAATTGATAACGGTGGCCTTAGGAGACTTCGCCCTAACCACCGTCGGCATAGAGTGGGAATACGTGGCGACCATGACCGTCGGGACGATAATACCCGTCTTCGCCGTCCTCTTCATAGTTAGGAGGGCGATCGTATCCGGGTTCGCTTTCGGAAAAATATAGGGAGGTGAAGGTGGAATGGGATTTCTGGAGAAAATAGGTTTAAAGACTTCGAAGGGCGACAGAGTATTCCTGGGAATGGTCCTCCTAATACTCATCCACCTCCTCTGGATGAGGACTCTCGAAAAATATCTAACCCTATGGCCCGCGTTCTTCATATCGCTAGCCCTTCTAGTGATCCTAGTTAAATGGGGTTAGGGCGCGGCCTGGCTACACGTTTAAATAACGAGCCCTCGTCCATGCCTCATGACCATGACTTGGGACGAGGTGCTTAGGAGGATACTCGATCAAGAAATCGAGATAGAGTACGTGAGCAGGAGCGAGCTGAAGCCCGAGGAATTTAAGCACGTGAAGATCAAGGACGTAAATCCGAGAGAGCTGAGCTGCAGCCTAGAAATAGCTACCGACGAGCTCGCAGCCTACCATCCGCTCATGGCCAGCTCGAAGCTCATACACTCGGGCTCTAAGATAGTATACGATGTTAAGAAGATCGCAGCCCACGCCGATAAAAGCCTGCTGCAAATATGTCGAGCTCTTGGGATGGAAAGGGCCCCCGAGGACCTCATCAAGCTCTTCAGGTGGAGCTTCTCGCACCTAGTTAGAAGGCACGCCCACTTCCATTACCTCGTCGAGAGAGGGTGCATGCTCCTCTCGGAAAACAGGTACGAGGAATACCGGAGGAAAATTTATGAGAGGAGGCTGGAGTCGGGGGAGGGAAATTTGGAGGAGGCGTTAGCCGACGCGTATTCCCTCGTGTACTGCGGGGATGATCTGAAAAAACTTCCAGCCGAGTTCTCGTTACCCTTCAGCCGCGAGGATCTCATTATAGGTCTTAAGAAGATGCTGAGATCGCTGATCGTGGGCGAGAAGAGGCCGGCGGGTTATAGGGAGGCTAGGAGATTCATCATGGAGTTCGAGACCCTCAAGGAGGTTGAGGGAAATCCGGAGGAGGTTAAGAAGCTCCCCCTATACTCCATCCTCCAGAAGGGAGGCAGGGGATTGGACGGCGTCTTTAGAGGGCTTAGCTGGCTATTCCACGAGCTAACCTTGGTCGAGCCCGTAAACTTCATGGAAAAAGCGCGTCCCCCAGCTCCCCCATACTCCGTTAGAGACTTCCTGATATTTCTAGAGAACTTTAGAAGGGACGACTCATTTTTCCTGATACTCCTCGTCCCGCCGACCGAGGAGGCTCTAGGCGAGGGTGATCTATCCGGCGGGGAGGCTCAGGTCTAGGAGAGCTGCAGTTTAAACTTCGGGCAAAGTATATTAGTTCGGCTGAACCGAAAACCCGTATGAGGGCAGCAGTCCTATACAAACCTAGAGATATAAGGTTCGAGGAACGCGAAAAGCCCTCGATAAAATCCCCGGACGAGGTTCTCGTGGAGATTAGGAACGTGGGGATATGCCACTCAGACGTCCACTATTACGTTCATGGGCGGATAGGGGACTTCGTGGTTAAGGAGCCGCTCGTGCTCGGGCACGAGTGCTCGGGGGTCGTGGTGGAGAAGGGAGAAGCCGTGAAGCACCTTAATGTAGGTGATAGGGTTATAATCGAGCCGGCCGCACCCTGCAGAACATGCTTTTACTGTAAGATAGGCCGCTACAATATTTGCGAAAACCTGCGGTTCATGGGCACGCCGCCGACCGATGGGGCTTTCAGCGAATACGTTGTATGGCCCTCGGATTTTGTTTATAGGATGCCCGAGGAGATGAGCTTCGAGGAGGGCGCGCTCATCGAGCCTTTCTCGGTAGCCCTGTATTCTGTTAGGAGGAGCGGTCTGAAGCCGGGTAACAGGGTCGCTATTTTAGGAGCCGGAACCATAGGGCTGATGACACTTCTCGCCGCTAGAGAAGCCGGAGCGACCGAGATATACATAACCGACATAATCGATCAGAAGCTGAAGCTCGCCGAGGAGCTCGGAGCGAAGGCGGCGATAAACGCCAAGAAGGAGGATCCCGTAAAGACCATAACCTACGTGACCGATGGCCGGGGAGCTGACGTGGTCTTCGACGCCGTGGGCGTGGAGGCGACGTTCAACCAGGCTTTGAAGATCGCTAGGATCGGGGGGAGGGTCGTGGTGATAGGATTGGGATTCAAGGAGATGACCACGTCGCCGGTAATAGACATACCGACGAAGGAGCTGGACGTCTTCGGCATATTGAGGTACGCGAACGTCTTCCCGGACGCGATAAGGATCGCTTCGTCGAAAAAGCCCCCGCTAACCAAGCTGATAACCCACAGGCTCGACTTCCCCGAGCTCGTTAAGGGTATGGAGATAGTCGCGAGGGGGGAGGAGCCGGCGGTAAAGGTGATGATAAAGGTAAGGTGATTAGAGATGAAGGCGATGGTCCTCGAGGGGGTTAGGAAGCTTAAGCTTAGAGAGCTTCCCGAGCCAGAGCCAGGGCCTAACGAG
>JAPDJZ010000053.1 GCA_029258815.1 archaeon | reverse complement strand
GAGAAGACAAAGAAAACCAGGAGATAAAGACGTATTTCCCGCAGAATTCGGGGCACATTTAGTTCCCGTTTGTGTTTCTTTTTGGCCACCACTACCCCCTCTGGAGCCCATGATAGCCGAACCGGGTATCCTAGGGATGGGCCTCGCCTCGGCGACGAGCTTCGGATCCGCCGTCATCACCCCGTCCACGTCCTTCCAGAAGATCACCTCATCAACCCTTAAAGCCGCCCCGATTATCGCCGCCGTGTAGTCCGAGCCACCCCTCCCGAGCGTCGTTATGACCCCGTCCGGGGTAGCCGCTATAAAGCCGGTAACGACGGGGATCACGCCCCGATCGAGGAGGGGGGTAAGCCTCCTCCTAACCTCCTGATTGGTTAGGGATGTTAGGGGCCTGGCGTTCCCGAAGTTATCGTTCGTGAAGATCCCGGCCTCCCAGCCCCTAAGATACTCGGCCTTCAAGCCTTGGTCGACCAAGGCCCCCCAGAAGATCCTAGTCGAGAGCCTCTCACCGAAGGAGAGGGCGTAATCCCTAACCCTCGGGGTAACCTCCTTGAGATACGCGACGACCGAGAGGAGCTTCCCAAGCTCATCGACCTCCTCGCATAGCCTATCTGAGATCTCTTCGCGTAGCCTCGGGTCCCTCACCGCGTCCCTGCACGCCCTCAAGTGCCTTAGTCTAAGCTCCTCCGCGAACTTCTCGGCGCGCTCATCCCTCCCCTTCTCCGCGTCATCCAGAGCTTCCAAGAGCCCATCGGTAACCCCGGAGATCGCCGAGACGACCACCACCACCCTATTACCCTCGTCGGCGCAGCTCTTCGCGATCTCCGAAGACCTTCTAATGGTCTCGCCATCTCTCACGCAGCTTCCCCCGAACTTCATCACGTAGCTTCTCGAATTCACGCCTCCCCGCCTCGCCGCACCCGAGCCCCGCCTCTTTTCAAAACCCTAAAAACTCCTCACTTATAGCCTTAAACGGACTTCGAAAGCCCTTTTCGCCCCATTACCCTAATTAGCTACCCATTCGAGGTAGTCGTGCTCATGAGGGTCAGGCTCACGCTCGCCCTAGTCGATAGACCCGGAGTTCTCCTAAAGGCCCTCGAGCAGATAGCCCTGAACGGCGGAAACATAATCTCGATAATCCATAATCGGGATAGGATCACGTCCGGCTACGTCCCGGTCAGCGTAAACGTCGAATTCCCCGACCCGGCGAGCCTCGAGCGGGCGAAGAAGGGGATCGAGGGCTCCGGGATCCCGGTCATTGAAGCCGAGACCCTCGAGAAGGAGATCGCCACCATGATCTTGGTCGGGAAAGCGGACGTGGACGCCCTAATCAGAAAGGTCGAAGAGCACGGCTCGAAGATCTCGGCTCTACACCTAACGGGCGGGGTTGAATCCCCATGCCTAAAGCTCCTAGTCGAGGCTCCGCACGATAAGCTTCGACCGCTCCTAAGCTCCCTCGAGAAGCTCGCCGAGGAGTGGGACGCCCTTCTAATAACCGAGGGGTGAGTAAGGGGCTTGATCAGATGCGTCATCCTAGGCTACGGCTTCCTCGGGAGGAGGCTCGCAAAAGAACTCGCCCTAAATAGGGTTGAGGGGGTGAAGCTGGTCGGGATAGCCTCCTCGAAAGGCCACATCTACCGAGAGAAGGGTTTCAAATCGAGCGAGCTCCCAGAGGATATTACCAGAGCAAGCGACTTTAGAGAGGGCTCCTCGCTCGAGCTCGTGGATGGGAGGCTCGCCGATCTTCTGGTCGAGCTAACGCCTACGAACATAAGAGATGGGGAGCCGGGGCTAAGCCACATCAGGCGGGCTCTCGAGGAGGGGATGGACGTCGTTACGGCGAATAAGGGGCCGATGGCCCTGGCCTACGAGGAGCTTACCGGGCTTGCCGAGGAGCGGGGGGTCATGCTGCTCTACGAGGCCACGGTCGGAGGCGGGATGCCGCTAATCTCCCTCCAGAAGCGATGCCTGATGGCCGACGAGCTTCTCGAGATTAGGGGGATCTTGAACGGGACGACGAACTACATCTTGAGCAGGATGCACTTCGAGGGGATGACCTTCGACCTAGCCCTCCGCGAAGCCCAGATGCTTGGGATAGCCGAGCGCGACCCGAGCCTAGACATCAACGGGATCGACACAGCCCTCAAGATAGTGATCCTAGCCAACAGCCTGATGAACGCTAGGAGAAAGCTGAGCGACGTGAAGGTGAAGGGGATTAGGAAGGTTACGAGCGAGGCCGTGGCCGCCGCTAAGGAATCCGGGATGGCGATAAAGCTGATCGGAACAGCGAGCGAGGAGGAGCTATCCGTGGCCCCGCGGCTCATCAAGCTTGGAGACCCCCTCTGCATCCACGGAACCCTCAACGCCGTAAACTTCAAGCTCAGAATACTGGGAAACCTAACGATAATCGGGGAGGGCGCGGGCGAATCAACGGTCTCAGCCCTCCTAAACGATATACGAGAGGTAGCTAGAGCTAGATCCGGCTGAAGGGGCCATGAGGATAGCGGTGATAGGCCATCTAACGATAGACGAGATCGAGGCCGGCGGCGCCCGCTACGCGATAATGGGAGGGGTGGCATGCTACGCATCCCTAGCGGCCAGAATCCTCGGAGCCGAGGTCGAGGTGATCTCAAGCGTGGGCTCCGAGTTCCCGAAAAGTTATCTCGAGCTCCTAGAGCATACGGGCATAGACATCTCGAAGGTCGAGATCGCGGGGGAAAACGAGACGACCAGGTTCAGGATCACGTATTCGGAGAAGGGAAGGATCATGAAGCTGCTCTCGAGGGGGAGGAAGATAGAGCTGGAGGGCGACTACGAGGGCGTGGACGGGATATATCTCGGCCCGGTCGCTTGGGAGCTTCGCCTAGAATCCATTAGAAGGCTCGCCGCGGGGTTCGATAAGCTCCTCCTCGATCCTCAGGGCTTAATGAGGTTCGCTGACGAAGATGGCTTGATTAAGCTTAGAAGCCTAGACCTAAGGCTTCCCGGCCTATGGATTCTAAGGATTTCGCGCGAGGAATCTGAGGTGCTAACCGGGGAGAGCGATCCGAAAGCCGTGTTAAAACGCTTGAAGAGCCTCGGAGCCGAGATAACGATCCTAACCCTGGGCCGCGAGGGCTCGATAATCTCCCGGGGATCCGAGGAGTTTAAAATCCCATGCTACGAAACTAAGGCCGTCGATCCGACCGGGGCCGGGGACGTCTTCGGGGGAGCCTTTCTCGCGGAGTTCCTCAGATCCGGGGACTTGAGGTGGGCCGCGGCGATGGGCTCGGCCATGGCCTCGATCGTCGTCGAGGGTAGGGGCTTCAAGCCGCTCCTCTCGGAAAACGCCTTAAGGGAGACCATGCGCAGAGCTGAGTGGATCCTGGACTCGATCGAGCGGCTTTAATCGACCTCGATCCCATGCTTCTTCAAAGCCTTCTTAATCCTCTCGACCTCCGATCTTAGCCGTATAAGCTCGCCGACTATCATCTCTAGATCCGATTGAAGCGCGTAGCCCAGCTTTCTCAACTCCCTAAGCCTGTCGCGGGCATCCTCCGGGAGCGACATCTATCCCAATATCCCGCAACAACCATAATTAGGCTTATCCCCGGAAATGCGGAGAATTATTAAAGCGAATGTATCCTCAGATAACTCCGCATGACGAGCCTCGGAAGCCTCTTGCAGCAGATCTCGGGCGGGAGCCCGCTCCTCCTAGCGGCCTTCGGCGGGCTGTTCACCTCGATCCTAAACATGCTCGGCGCGATCCCGATACTATTCCTGCGAAGAGGCTCGGGCGGCAGGATCTCGGATCTAGGTCTGGGCTTCGCCGCGGGCGTGATGCTGGCCGCAAGCTTCACCAGCCTAATACTCCCCGGGATCGAGCTCGGCGGAATCCTACCGGTCCTCGCGGGGATGGTAGTCGGCGCGATCCTAGTCTCCCTAATGGATAGGCTCATCCCGCATATGCACGCGCTAATCGGGATTGAGGGATTATCGACTAGGAGGCTTAAGGCGATCTGGCTATTCATCCTCGCGATAACGATCCACAACGTGCCCGAGGGGCTCGCGGTGGGCGTCGGCCTCGGATCTGGAAACCTAGCGGCGGGGACCGCCCTCATGATAGCGATAGCCCTCCAGAACATCCCGGAAGGATTATCGGTGGGCTTATCCCTCCTCGCCACCGGAGCCTACGGCAGGCCGAAGGCATACCTAGCTTCAAGCCTATCGGGCTTCGTCGAGCTTCCGCTAGCCGTGGTCGGAGCCCTCGCCGTAACCTCGATCCGCGGAATAATCCCGTATGCGATGGGCTTCGCGGCGGGCGCCATGATCTTCGTGGTAAGCGATGAGATAATCCCCGAGGTCCATAGGCTTGGAAGGGAGAAGCTCGTAACCTATAGCCTGATCGCCGGCCTGATCCTAATGCTCTTCCTGGATACCGCTCTAAAAGCCTAGGTGCGTCCTGCTGACGGGCCCCGACGCCATCCTCAACGCCGATCCTCAGAGGCCTAGCTCGCCGCTAATCCCCTTCAAGGCTTCGAGGGCTAGCTCGAAGAACTTCTCCCTCGATAACCCCAGCTTCTCGCAGAACATTATCCTCTCCCTACTAACCCTTCTAGCGAAATCCTTCTGCCTGAACTTCTTCTCGAGGGTCTCGACCCTAACCTCCTCGAGCTTCTTATGGGGCATTACGAGGGCCGAGGCTACGATCAGCCCGGAGACCGCGTCCGCGGCTATAAGCGCGTTCTCAAGCCTCGTCTCAGGCTTAACCCCGGTATTCTCGAAGTTATGAGCCTTGATAGCCCTGAGAACCTCCTCGGAAACCCTACCCCTCAGAATGTTCTCGGCTTCGAGGCCGTGCCGAGCCGGATCCGCCTTGGTCCGCTCGTAGTCTATGTCGTGTAGAAGCCCGACGAGTCCCCACTCCTCCTCGTCCTCGCCGAGGTATCTCGCGAGAGCTCTCATGATCGCGGAGACGGCGATCATGTGCAGAACGATCCTCCGATCGGAGACGTTTTCCTCGACGAGCCTAAGAGCCTCATCCTTATCCACTCGGCCTCCACCTCCGAGGGGGATCTCGCTAGCGAGGCGCTGGGGAAACCCTCGCCCAGCCCGGCGGCGGAAAAAGGATTCTCCGAGAAGATATAAATGTGGCGAGCGGGAAATGGGCTAATCGAAAAGCGATGAGCGGAGAGTGGAGGCTTCTCGAGGTCGAATGGCCCGAAGACCCTTATCTGAATCTAGCGGCCGAGGAGGCGATAGCTAGAGCCGTTGGGGAGGGAGTCGCGCCGACGACCCTCAGGTTCTGGAGGAACGCGAACGCCGTCGTCATCGGAGCATTCCAGTGCGCTAGCCTCGAGGTCAGGTCTCGCGAATGCCTAAGGCACGGGGTTAAGGTCGTTAGGAGGTTTACCGGGGGAGGAGCCGTATACCACGATATACGGAATCTGAACTTCGCGGTCTCCTTCAGGAAGCCCAGCCCGATCCCCGGAGACAGCATAATGAAGGCCTATGAGGCCGTCGGGAGGGCGGTAGTCTCCGGCTTCGGGAAGCTGGGCGTTGAAGCCGAGTTCGTGCCGATAAACGATATTCAGGTTCGCGGGAGGAAGATCTGCGGGATGGCCGGAACGCTTAGCCGAAGCCTCCTCTTCGTCCACGGATGCATCCTCGTAGGCTCGAACCTCGAAATACTCTCTAGGGTCTTGAACGTCCCGAAGGAGAAGCTCGAGGCGAAGGGGGTTGGGAAGGTGCGCGCCCGGGTAACTACCCTAATCGACGAGCTCGGGAGGGAAGTAGGCATGGACGAGGTTAAGGACGCGCTGAAGAGGGGGTTTGAAGAGGTCTTCGACGTGGAGATAGTTCCCGGAGAGCTAACCGAGTGGGAGAGGAAGATGATAAACGAGCTATACGAGAAGAAGTACTCCACCATAGAGTGGAATCTAGGGCCGTGCGTCAAATGCCCGGATAGGGAGAGGGATCTGAAGATATTCGAGAAGTTCGGCCTCATATCCGTCAAGGGGGAGCTGTGAGAGCGTATGAGCGCTAGGCGCGGCTGCTTCACCCTAAGATCAACTCACGGCAAGACCGTCAGGGTGTGCGCGACGATCGCGAACGGGAGAATAGAGCACCTAACCATAACCGGAGACTTCTTCGGAGAGCCTGTCGAAGCCTTCAGGAAGCTAGCCGACGAGCTCATAGGTCTGGGAGCCGACGACGCGGAGGAGATACGTAAAAAGGTATCAGGCTTCCTAAGGGAGAACGTTAAATGGATCGAGGGGATATCCGAGGAGGATCTGGGGAAGGCTATTCTCGAATGCGTTAGAAGGCTATCCGAAAACTAGGAAACATGAGAAGCGGAAAGGAATGTAAGACCTCCGCGAACCGCTTCGAAGTTTTCATCTCTTCCGCTGATATTCTTCCACGAACTCCCTAATTCTCCTGCACGCTTCTCTTAACGGCTCGTCATCCAAGACCGCCGAGATTCTAAGATAATTCTGGTATGCTTCGCCGAAGCACGAGCCGGGGGCGACCGCGACGCGCTTCTCCTCGAGGAGCTTCCGCGCGAAGTCCCATGGATCGAATCCATCGATCCCCATCCTCGGGAAGATGTACATGGCCCCCTCCGGAGGCTTGACGTCGATGAGCTTAGACTTGGATAGCTCCTCGTAGAGTATCCTAAGCCTCCTCTCGACGAGCTTCGCGTTCCTCCTCGCGGCGTCGACGTCCTCCAGCGCCTCTAGAGCCGCGCGTTGAACGAACTCCGGTATGCAGGTTATCGCCGTGTTCTGCGCTCGGGCGACCCTATAGGCTGTATCCCGATCCGAGATCACGTAGCCGACCCTGAATCCCGTCATCCCCCAAGTCTTCGAGAAGGAGTTCACCATTATCCTCCTCTCGAAATCGTGTTCCAGAATGCTCGAGAACCCGTCGACATAGCAGAAGTCCATGTAGACCTCGTCGCTTAGAATCCACGCGCCGGCGTCCTCGGCTAGCTCGACGATCGCCCTCATGGATCTCCCGTCGAGAACCTTCCCCGTCGGATTATTCGGATAGTTTATGATTATCAGCTTCGTAAGCCTACTAACCCTCTCCTGAAGCGGGGGGATGGGATCCCAATCATCCTCGAATCTGGTTCTTACGATGATCGGCCTCCTCCCAAGCCATCTAACCTGATGAGCGTAGAGGGGCCACGCGGGCTCTATAACAACGACCTCGTCGCCCGGCTTAGTAACCGCCTCTATCGATCCGTAGACCGCGAAGGTTCCCCCGGCCGTGACGGCGACGTTCTCGGGCTTAAGATCTAGGCCAAATCTCTCGGAGATCTTCGAGGCTATCGCCGATCTAAGCTCCCGAATCCCGGCCGCCGGCCCATACTTACTGAACCCCTCCCTAAGGGCTCTACAAGCGGCTTCAACGATTCTCGGCGAAGCCGAGAAATCCGGTTCTCCGAGTTCAAGCCTTAGGACGGGCTTCCCGGACTCCTGAAGCTCCCTAGCCCTCGAGGCGAATTCGCGAAGCTTAAGCCCGCTCGCTGGAGCCTCTCCGCCAGCCAGCCTACCCCTCTCCTCGAGTATAAGCCCCAGAAGCCTCCTAGCGAAATCCTCGCCGACTCCGAGCTTCTCGGCCTCCGATAACATCTCTTCGAGCATGCTTCCGGGCTCCGCCTCCGATCGGATGAGCTCGGAGCAGGTCGCAAGTAGATCGCGAATCTGCTTCACCGCGAATCCACCTCGATCAAGGCTACCTTCGCAGGAATTAAGGCTTTTAACCGTTAAGCCGGCTATTGGATTCATGGCGGCTGAGGAGCCGAGGAGGGGTGGAGCCCTCTACCACCTCGGGATCAGGCGCGGGGAGATCGCGAGATACGTCCTCCTACCGGGAGACCCGGATAGGGTTCCATTAATCGCGGGGCTTTGGGATGAAGCCAGGGAGCTGGCCCGTCATCGGGAGTTTAGGATCTGGACCGGGAGGATAGGCGGGAGACCGATCTCCGCTTGCTCGACCGGGATAGGAGCGGCCTCGACATCGATAGCGGTTGAGGAGCTTGCCAGAGCCGGAGCCGACACCCTCATAAGGGTTGGGAGCACGGGGGCGATTCAGCCCGAGATAAGGCTTGGAGACTTGGTGATAGCGGCCGCGGCCATGAGGCTCGAAGCCGCTAGCGGGGACTACGCTCCCCCCGGATACCCCGCGTACGCCAGCTACGAGGTCCTCCTAGCCCTGATCGAGGCGGCCGAATCCCTCGGCTTAAGATACCACGTCGGCGTCGTCGCCACGACCGATAGCTTCTACCTCGGCCAGGGGAGGAGGGGCTATCGAGGATATGAGTGGAGTAGGTCGAGGAAACTAATCGAGGATTTGAGGTCGATGAGGATACTGAGCTTCGAGATGGAGACCTCGGCCCTCTACACGATATCCTCGATCTACGGCCTCAGAGCCGGATCCGTCTGCGCCGTCTTCGCGAATAGGCTTAGAGACGAGTTCGAGGTCGTCGGCGAGGAGGATGCCGCCAGGGTTGGCGTCGAGGCGGTCAGAATACTCCAAGAATGGGATGAGCTGAAGGGCGGGGTGGGGAAGTCAAGCCTCTATCCGAGCCTTCTGGGGAGGTGGCCTCGGCTGCGAGAGCGATGAGGGCCGGACTTAATTAAACCTCTTAAACGAGTCTATTCCTGCTTTCACGAATAAGTCATGGCCTTGTCCGAGCTCCTCGTCGAGGGCCTGGTAGCCTTCATCGATAGGTTCGGGCTCCTCGGAATACTCCTGACCATGGCCGCCGAGAGCTGCCTGATCCCCATCCCTAGCGAGGTCGTCATGCCCTTCGCCGGATACGTGGCCTGGCTTAGAAGATCCGAGGAATACGTAGCGTATTCGACGATCGCGGCAACTATCGGAAACCTAATCGGGTCGATAGCCCTATACTACGTCGGCTTAAGGCTCGGGAGGCCGTTCATCGAGAGATACGGGAGATACCTCCTCCTCGGCCGCCGGGAGCTGAACCTCGCGGAGAGCTGGTTCCTCAGATACGGGGGATACGCGGTCTTCTTCGGGAGGATGACCCCGGCCGTGAGAACCGTGATCTCCCTCCCAGCCGGCCTCTTCGGCTTCAACCTCAAAAAATTCATAATCCTAACCTTCACGGGATCCGTTCCATGGAACCTAGCCCTGACCATGATCGGATACGCCACGGGCCCGTATTGGAGTAGGATCCTCGAGTTCTCCTTCTATCTCGACCTAGTAGTCGTCGCGGGATTGATCGCCGCGATACTCATAGCGTATAGGAGGATTAGATCCGGCTAGGTGGTCTCCTTCACCCTCCTAACGGTTATCCTCATGGTTATCAGCTTCTCGCCCATGAAGAGGAACGAGCTGAAGACTAGAAGTAGTATCGTGAACGCGATCATTACCCCGAGGGAGATCCCGGCCGCCGCGAGATCCCCGACGAACCCCTTCTGAATCGCTAGGAAGAGGTGGGTAAAGGGATCTAGGAGGAGTGCCGCCTTAACCCCGAGGGGTAGGCTCTCGATGGGCGCGAAGAGCAGCACGAAGAAGGGGGGCATGAGGAGCGGGAAGGTTATCGCTCCCACGAGCTGCTGAGCGCTTCTAACGTCGCTTCCGAGGATTCCCACCAGAAGCCCTATGCACGTCATCATTATCATGGCTATGAAGATCGCGGAGAATAGGATCGGCGGGAAGAGGGGAGATCCCTGAATCGAGAAGAAGTTCGCGCTAAACGCCGGCGACGTTTCGAGGTTGGCTTCTCTAGGAGCGCCGGCGGCCACGCTTCCAGCGAGCATCAGCCCGTAGATCCCGAACCCGACGAGAAACGAGATCGTGCTCAGCAAAACTATGACGAAGGTTCCGAGGAGCTTGCTGAGGAGGATGATGATCCTTCTGGCGGGGATCGTTAGGAGGATCTCCAGGGTCTTGGACTCCTTCTCCAGCGCGATGCTGGTGGCGGCTACCGAGGAGGCATGGCTCGCGACGATAACCGCTACTATGGGAAGCCCTATCAGAACCGAGAGGAACATGGAGCCTATGGCCTGAACCGGGGCCTCCACAACCCTATTGAGGCATATTACGAGGGGTTTCTCGGAGATCGGTTCCTCGAAAAACTCGGGGTTAATGCTCTTCCCGTGAACCCACTCGGCCAAGGCTCTAAAGGCGCCTAGAATCGCGTCAGAGATCCTCCCGCTGGACATGAGATCGGATATGGTTACCGACTTTATCGAGTAGATAGTCCTAACCTCGCTCCTCAAGCCTAGGGTGAAGTTCCGGGAGAAGCCCCTCGGGATTATCAACGCGAACTCAACCCCCTTCTCGGCGACCTCTCTCAAGCAATCGGCGTCAGACGAGCACTCGATGCGCGTTATCCTAAGCCCCTCCTCGGAGAATATCCTCGGCAGGACGTCCTGGGTCAGGTTCGTTCCATCGAGATCCGCGAGCCCGATCGTCATCTCCGCTCCGGCCTTGCTGATGGCCGCGCCCATCCCCAACCCAGTTAAAGCGCCCATGAGCGGGAAGATTATCAGCGGAATTATTATCGCCCCGATGAGGATGCTCCGCTCCATCAAGAGCTCCTTAATCTCCTTCTTGAGCAGATGCGCTAGCATCCCTAACCCACCTCCACGAGCCTCGCGAACACCTCCTCAAGGTTCTCGGCCGAATACCTCTCCTTAAGCTCATCCGGCCTCCCAACCTCGATAATTCTACCATCGTTCATGAACGCAACCCGATCGCAGAGATACTCGACCTCAAGCATGTTGTGGCTCGAGATTATCGCCGACGCGCCGGTCTCCTTAACGGCTCTCCTAATCTCCTTTCTAATGTGGACGGCGTGCCTCACGTCTAGGCCGGACGTGGGCTCATCCAAGATCGCGACCCTAGGCTTTATCATCAGGATTGAGGCGAGGAGTATTCTACGCTTCATCCCCTTACTATAGGAGCTTAATGGATTTGAGAGGGCTTCTCCGAGTCCGCAGACCTCGAC
>JAPDJZ010000077.1 GCA_029258815.1 archaeon | reverse complement strand
CCATCCTATCGCCCCACCTCCTGCAAGGCTATGACCCCGTGGGGGCAGAAGTCGGCGCAGTACCCGCAATATACGCAGACTATCGGCTTCTGGGTCTCCTCATCCAACCTAATCGCCCCCAGATCGCATGCCTCGACGCAGTGTCCGCACCCATTACACCTATCCGGGATCAAGATGACTCCGCCCCCCTCCCGAATCCGGAGAGCGTCCTCCGGGCAGGCTCGAGCACAGGGCGGATCCGAGCACGCTCTACAGACGATTATCGTGAACCCTCTCTCAACCCCTCCGGTGCTTACAACCCTTATCGCGGATTTGTTTAATCCTGCGAATCCAAGCCTCTCCGAGCACGCGAGCATGCAGAGCTGGCATCCAACGCATCTATTCGCATCGAGTATAGCAAGTCTCTTAGCCAAAAAGAACGCACCTCATCAATCTAGGTGGCTCCAGCCTTAAAAACATAAACTCAAACTCTGCTTAAGATCGCGACATCGTGGTCTAGATCTTCTCTCAATCCCATGAGTATAAGCACGTCGCCGGGCTTTACCTCGAAGTTATCCGATGGATAGTAATATCTCTCAGAGCCTCTCGCGATGGCGAATACGACGCTCTTCAACCCCTTCTCCTTCAGCTCCCGCAGGGTTACGCTTCTACCGGCTTGAAAGACCACCTGCTCCGCGTCGAGCCCCGTCTCGGCCTCGGATAGATCCTCGATGAGCTCCGCGACTAAAGGCTCGAAGACGAAGCTCGCGAGAATCCTACCGCTGACCTCCGCTAGGTTAACGACCCTATCCGCTCCAGCCCTATAGAACAGACTCTTCATCAGATCGTCGCCGCAGGCGACGACGATCCTCGCCCTCCTATTAATCTCCCTTATCCTAAGGATCGCCATGAGGTTCTTGCTAGGGTCATCCTCGGTTAGGACAACGGCTCTAGCATCCTCGACCCCGACGTGCCTATACGTGGCCTCCTCCAGCGGCGATCCGACGAGAGCGTCGTAGCCGGCCTTCGAGGCATCTCTAGCATCCTCATCCCTCTCGACCACCAAGACCACGTTATACCCGTTCACCTTAAGCTCGCTGCAAACGGCTTTCGATAGCTCGTTCCAGCCGACGACTATCACGTGGTTCCTCAGCCTACCCTCACCCCCAAGGAAGAAGAAGCCCCTAGCGAGCTTGAAAATGCTTCTCTCAGCCATTATGCTGGCGATCGAGGATACCGCGTATCCGAAGACCCCGACCCCGGTTAAGACCAAGCCCATGTAAATGACCTTCCCCAAAGCGGTCTCGGGGACGATGTCGCCGAACCCGACCGTCGAGAGGATTGTAACCGTCAGGTATAGGGAGTCGAAGAAGTCCAATCCCTCGAGAAGGTGAAACGATACCGTTCCTACGGCGACTAGAAGGAGCAGAACCCCGACGACTATCCAAAGGGTCCTTAGAGTACGCTCCATCGACATAGGCTCCGAGCCAATAAGAGAGATCGCATCCTTATCAGCATATCTCGAGGCCGGAGGCTCGAAAGGCCCTTAGGTTAATATCCTGAGCATGCCGAACATTAAGCAGGCTCCGAAAAATGCTTGAGACGCTTCCCGAGGTGAGAGACCAGCTCGAAGGCGCCTCCCGCCTAGGCTATAGGATACTCATCTACCTAGCGCGCTCATACATAGGTCAGGGGGTCTTAAAAGACGTAATGATGCACGTCGCGAGAACGAGGAGAAACCCGTCGATCCTCCTAGCATACCGCGAGCCGGACGACGACACCGCGAAGCGGATTCTCGGAGAGCTTAGGGATGCCGGCATCGAGGTGAGCGAGAAGAGATACGATGACGCCGAGGAGCTTCTGGGAACGACTTGGGACGCCCTAATAATGGACGTGAACTACCAGATGAGGCCGAACGACCTCGGGATGCTGGTCGAGCTGGTCCGCGGAGGAGGGCCGATAGTGATGATCGGGCCATCGCGCCGCGAGCTCGATAAATGGCTAACCGACTTCCATCGAAAGTGCTCGACGCCGCCCTTCGAATCCGAGGGCGTAGCGAAGAGGTTCGAGGAGAGGATGTTCGCTAAGACGATAGGCAGGGTGGGCGTGGTATACCTGGATCCGGATGAAGGCGCCGTCGTGGGAGGCTTGCCCCCTCCACCCCCGCCGAAGGGGGTAAGCGAATCCTATGGAATGCTCTTCCCCAGAGAGATCTACAAGCTGTGCGTAACCGACGAGCAGGTGCTGGCTCTCAAGCTCCTCGAATATCTGGTCTCGAAGAGAAGGTGGGCTCTCGTCCTTAAGGCGAATAGGGGTAGGGGGAAGTCGGCTGCGCTCGGCCTCGCGGCGGCGTGCCTAATCGCCGGGAGAAAGCTGAGGAGAAGGTTTAGGGATATTCTCGTAACCTCCCCCGAGCCCGGGAACGTTAAGATGGTCTTCGAGTACGCTTCGAAGGGGTTGGATAGGCTTGGGATGGACTACGATCTACTTGAGAGGGGCGGGGTAGTCGTCGAGCTTAGGAGCAGGCTCGCCCGCATGTTCTACAGGAGACCCATGCCAGCTCTAAACGCGAGCGCCGACATAGCGTTCGTCGATGAGGCGGCCGGAATACCCGTTCCAATACTTCTGGGGTTGAAGAAGCGCTTCCCGAGAGCCGTATACTCCTCGACCATCCACGGGTATGAGGGCGCTGGGAGAGGATTCCTCGTAAGGTTTCTCGGGAGGTTGAAGAGAGACTTCAAGCACGATCTAGTGGAGTTCGAGATGATCGAGCCAATAAGATACTCTTACGGCGACCCGGTCGAATCATGGCTATACGATATACTCCTCCTAGACTCCGAGCCCGCAAGCCTAGATGAGCGGGAGCTCAGGCTTAGGCCGGAGGACTGCGAGTACCTCGAGCTGGATCGAGACGAGCTCTTCACCTCGCGCGAGGATCTCCTGAGGCAGCTCATCGGCCTCTACGTCCTAACCCATTATAGGAATAGGCCAAACGACGTAGCCCTACTAGCCGACGCCCCCCACCACTCGATCAGAGCGATAATCTCCCCGAGCGGTAAGATACTCTCGGCCCTCCACCTCTGCTTAGAGGGATTCCTAACGGACGAGCTTCTAGACATAATCGAAACCCTTCCGAAGGGCCACATGATCCCATCCGTGATCGCCCGATATTATCCGCATCTAAAGGGGTTCGGGAGGCTGAGGGGGGTGAGGGTCGTTAGGATAGCCGTCCACCCCTCGATCTGGGGTAGGGGGTTCGGCTCATACGCCCTCCAGAAGCTCTGCGAGGAAGCCGAGGAGAATAAGCTAGACTGGGTTGGAGCTGGATTCGGCGCAAGCCCCAAGCTTCTAAGATTCTGGTTCAGGAACGGCTTCCACCCGCTCGCCGTAGGCCCCATGAGGAATAAGGTCTCCGGGGAGTTCAGCGTCATAGTCGTTAGGCCGCTTACCGAGAAGGCTGAGAGATTCGTCGAGGAGATCGGCCGAGAGTTCAGGCTTAGGCTGATAAGCGGGCTCTCAGACCCATACTTCAACATGGACATGGAGACGGCTTGGCTTCTGCTCTCGGACGCGCCCGGAGCGTACAAGGCGAGGCCATACTTCAGGGGATCTCAGAGAATGAGACTGGAATCGTATCTAAAGGAGTACGTAACCTACGAGGGCGCATCCGACTCGATAAAATGCCTCGTCGAAGCTCATTTTCTATCGAGTGGGAGGAAGAGGATCGGGTTGAGCGAGAAGGCGGAGAAGCTCCTTATCGTGAAGACTCTTCAGGGGAGGGCTTGGGATCAGGCGGCCAAGCTCCTGAGGGATAAGCCCGAAAACCTGATCGCCTTAATGAGGGAGACGGTCGTAAAGCTCGCCGAACACTATCTCTAGGATGCGATGGCCAAGACTCTCCAGATAACGCTCATCACCCTCCCCCCGGGAGGAACACGCAGCGGATGTCGAGAGATTCTCCTCGATAGTTTATTGGGAGCATCATAGATTATATAGGAACCATATTTATCAAGCGAGCGATAGCCTCCGCTCGGAGTCTTGGATCTGGTCGGCGTCGCCGTCGGGACGGGTTTCTTCCTAACCTTCCTAATGGCCGTAGCTTTGGGTGGAAACGACGCCGCGACCCCCTGCGATACCTCGGTGGGCGCTCGGGTAATCTCGGTTCGCAGGGCCGTCATCCTCTTCGCGATCTTCACGAGCGTTGGAGCGTTAACTCAGGGATACATGGTCATGAAAACCATCGGGAAGGGGATCGTCCCGGCGATAGACCTCCTCGGGGTCCTAGTCGTCATCGCCACGGCCTTCGCGTGGATAATGTTCTGCAACTACAGGGGCCTCGAAATCTCGGTAACCCACTCGGTCATCGGGGCGGTTCTAGGCTACGGCCTAGCCGCCTACGGATTCGGTAGGGTGAATTGGGGTCTAATGGCTAAGGTCATCGCGAGCTGGGTATCGTCGCCTCTCCTCGCCCTAATCCTCGCATACTCGGTCTATAAGCTGATAATTAGGATGCTTAGGGAGAATAACTCCTTCGCGACGAGGGTTATGCCGATTCTTCTCATCGTAGCCCTCTGCTACTCCGCCTACGCCTTCGGGGCGAACGATATCGCGAACGCCACCGGGGTCTACGTTACCGTTAGCGAGCTGGTCTTCGGGGGGATGCCGGAGCCGAGCGTGATGTTCCTTCTAGCAGTTATAGGGAGCGCCGGGGTAGCCGTGGGAGGGCTCCTCCTCGGGGCGAGGGTGATAGGAACCGTGGCATTTAAGATCACGAGGCTGGATCCAGTCTCCGGGTTCGCGGCGGAGCTCGCGAACGCCTTCGTGGTTCACATGTTCACGACGATACCCTACATGTTGATAGGCTACGGCATCCCGATCTCCACCTCCCTCGCGGGGGTCGGGTCGGTCGTCGGGGTCGGCCTCGCCATGTATAGATCGGCAGGAGTGAATAAGGCGACCCTAATCAAGCTCTTCATGGCTTGGGTAGGCTCCATAACGATAACGGCGATCGCGAGCTACATCCTCTACTCGATCCTAGTTCCGGCCACCGGCCCAATACTCAAACCGAAAATTTAAATCATCTCACCCGGAGATTATCGATGAGCGCGAGGTGGTTTTAGCTGTTTAGAGGCCATCCATCGATCTGGATAGGGCGGAAGAAGCAGAAGGAGGTTCTCAAGCTCTCGAAGCTCCACTTCAATAAGGTGATGGAGCTCGCGAGGAAATTCCGGGAATACATCTCGCTCTACGCTAGCGAAAGCTTGGAGGATGCTTCGAGATGCTACGAGGAGATATTCAGGCTTGAGCGCGAGGCGGACGACGAGAAGGAGAAGATAATCTCGGAAGTTTCTAAGGGCCCGTTCCACCCCCTCGACCGCGAGGACATAATCAGGCTCGTCCTAAGCATGGACGATATAGCAGCCAACCTGAAGTCGGCTTCCCGGAAGCTGCTCTACTCCGACCCCCGCGAAGCCCCGGACGAGGTGAAGAAAGGGCTCGTCGAGCTCGCGAAGCTCCTCGAGGAGATAGTCTCGAAGCTTGGGGAAACCCTAGACGCCTTGATAGGCGGGTCTAAGGAGACCCTGAAGCTGGCCGACCTAGTTGAGCGGAAGGAGGAGGAGATAGATGAGTTCCGCCACGAGCTCATCGCGAAGATCCTGGAGTGGGGGGACTCCGCGGAGAAGCTGAGCAGGGTCCTGATAGTTAAGGAGGCCGTCGAGAACATCGAGGCTGCATCCGATAAGGCCGAGGACGTGGCCGACGTAGTCAGGAGCATAGTCGCGGTCGGCCTGCTCTAGCACTCCTCCCTCAACCACGTTCCTGAACAGCCTCCTTAGCCTTTAGAGCTTCCTCGACGGCCTTCTCGACCACCTCCTCCCCGATCTCCCGGAAGGCCCTAACCCTAAGCCCTCGGAGATCCCAGACTATCCTCCCATTTGACAGGCTATATGGAGCCTCTATCCTAACGAGGTCCCCCTTCGATAAGGCTAGATTTCTCACGAAAGCCTCGTAGAGGATCGTGTTAAGCTCGCCCGCCGCTCTAGCGACCTCCTTGGCGTCAAGCTCCCCGGATTTGATCTTCTTGGAGAGCTGGGCGAAGAGAACCCTCCTAACCCTATCGGCGTAGGCTCCGGCCACAACTATGCCCGTCCTTAAGATGAGCCTCTCCCCGCCCTCCCCTTCCCCGCTCATCCGGCCAATATATATCGGATCGAGTTTATAAGTGATGAAGCTCATTCGAGGGGCCGAATTCGAGGCGGAGAAGATGCCCCTGATAAAGGATCGGGATAGGAAAATTCTCAAGACTAGGTTCGGTAGAAGCCTAGTAAACCCCGTTAGATTACTCGTCTTCACCCAAGAGCATGAATGCGAATACTGCGCTGAGGTTAGGATGCTCGCCGAAGAGCTCGCGAGCCTCGATGAGAGGCTCAGGGCCGAGGTATACGATTTCCGATCCGACGCGGATCTCGCCGAGAAGCTCAAGGTGGATAAGATCCCAGCCCTCCTCCTCTTCGGCGAGAGGGAGTACGGGGTCAGGTTCTTCGGAATTCCAAGCGGATACGAGTTCACTACCCTAGTGGAGGATATAATAGACGTTTCCAGAGGGTCGTCGAGGTTCCCTCCCCGGGTGAAGGAGAATGTTAGGAAGCTGGATCGACCCGCTCATATACAGGTATTCGTTACGCCGACGTGCCCCTACTGCCCGATGGCCGTTAGAGCCTCCCACCAGATGGCCATCGAGAACGATAAGATCACCGCGGATATGATCGAGGCTCTGGAATTCCCGCACCTAGCGAATAGATATCAGGTGATGGCGGTTCCGAAAACGGTCATCAACGGGGAGCTTAGCTTCGAGGGAGCCTTGCCCGAACCGGTCTTCGTCGAGCAGATACTCGCCATGGTGAGATCCGCTAAAAGCTAACCCTTATCCATGAGCGAGGCCAGGGAATAGCTTGCGCGGCGAGATATGTCCGCGAGAATACCCATCAAGATAAGGATCGAGGAATTCGGCGAGCTCGAAGGCGAGCTTATCAGGTTTTACGCGCCGCTGACCGTGAGAGAGTTGCTCGGAATGCTTCCGATAAGCGGGGCCATAGCCCTGTGGAGCTACGCCATCTACTTCCAGATACCCCTATCGAGGGGGGCTGAGAAGCCCGTGAGAAGGGTTAAGCCGGGCGACATCCTCTACTGGCCCCCGGGGGAGTGCATAGTCCTAGCCTTCGCTGAGGCGGATCCGCCCGCCCAAGCAACCAAGATAGGAGAGTTTAAGGGCGACTACGAGAAGCTGAGGAGCATACGGCCGGGAGCTAGGATAAGCATATCGCGGGTCTGAGGTTTACTTCTTTTTCTTCGCCCTCGCCTTCTCCTTCTTCTTTTCAGCCGCGACCTCCTTCAGGGCCTCCTTGACCGGCTCATAGATCTTCAGCCTCTTATCCCCGCAAACCAGCCTGACATACCCCCTCTCGGCGAGCCCCCGGAGAACCTGCTTAGCTATCGAGATCCTTATCCCAAACTTCTCGGCCACGGTGTATGGCGTTAGATAGGGCTGGGTCTTGGCGAACTCGAGAACCTCCTCCATCGGGGGCGGGATAACGCTCGCAACCATCTTCTCCTTAAGCTCCGCCCCGGAGCCTCCTCCACCCCTCCGCGTAACCCTCTTCTCGAGCTGGCTTAGAGTCGGCTTCTTCGGAGGCATCCCCGGCACCTCAGATCCCATCGGGGCTCAGAATTCTTAAGTTTTTCTAATCCCTCCTCCGAAACCCTCTAAGCGGGGTTGAAGACCGTATCTCCGAGGGTGAAGTTAAAGGACTACCTCGCCGAGAACCTGCCGAACCTAGATAGGGGGCTTCTCCCATCTCGGGCGAAGCTCCTCGGAGGGATCGCCGTCCTCAGGCTTAGGCCGGAGCTTGAAGCTCATAGGTTCAGGATCGGGGAGCTTACGAGAAGATTCTACAAGGTGAAGGCGGTCTACCTAATCCGGGGGGTCGAGGGGGTTGAGAGGAGGCCGGTTCTAGAGCTCCTCTCCGGGGAGCGCGCCGGGGAGATTGTTCACCGAGAGTATGGATGCGCGTTCAAGCTCGATCCCGAGGAGCTCATGTTCTGCCTCGGGAATAGCTTCGAGAGGCTTAGGCTGGCGGCTCTGGTCGGGGATGGAGAGGTCGTCGTGGATATGTTCGCCGGAGTAGGCCAGTTTACGATCCCGATGGCGGTTCTCGCGAACCCGAGGAAGATCTTCTCGATCGAGATAAACCCGAAGGCATACAGGTACCTGCTCGAAAACGTAAAGCTCAACGGGGTCGAAGATAGAGTTCAGCCGATTCTCGGCGACTGCAGGGAGATAGCCTCCGAGAAGCTCAAAGGGGTAGCCGATAGGGTCGTCATGGGATATTTCTGGGGGACGATGAAAGCCCTCCCCGCAGCCCTAAAAGCCCTAAAGCCCGAAGGAGGGATAATACATTTCCACGAGCTCGCTAGAAGGGGAGGCGAGGAAGAACTCGTCGAAGAAGTGATGGAGAAGGTCGAGGAGTTAGGCTATTCTGCTAGGCTTCTAGGCTGGAGGAAGGTTAAGAGCTATTCGAGGACGAGAAACCACGTGGTAGCGGATATTCTCGCTGCTAAGAGGAAGGCCTAGACTATGATGCTGGCGGCGTTCGCGATCCTAGGCCATCGCTCGGCGGCCTCCCTCGCGACAGGCCCCTTAATCTCCGTAGCCCTCAAGTCCCCCTCGGGCGTAACCAAGACCGCCGCCGTGTCCTCGAACATTATCCAAGTTCCATCGGGCCTCCTCCAAGGCTTCCTCTGCCTGATGATGACCGCGTGCATGGGCTTCTTCCTAAGGTCTATCGGCCCCTTCTTCACCGTAACCGAGACCAGGTCTCCGACCGCGGCGCACGGATGCTGCCTCCGCCGGGTCTTTACCCCGTGAACCTGAATAATCTTGAGTAGCTGAGCCCCCGAGTTATCCGCGCACGGGATTAGGGATCCGACGTTTATGGTTCGGGGTATGTTCGGCCTCCGCTCGAGGATTCCGATGGCCGAGACGGCCCTGCTCCTCCTAGACATACCCTACCCACCTCCAAGCCCTCTAGGGAGGCTTTAAAGATCACTTCCCGAGCTTCTCGATCACGACGAAGCTCACGGTCTTGCTTATGGGTCTGCACTCCGCTATCCTAACCCTATCCCCCTCCTCGACGTCTATGCACGGCGGTAGGTGGGCCGGAATATTGCTCCTCCTCCGCTCATAGCGCTTATACTTCCTAACGTAGTGGAGGTACTCCCGTCTAACGATTACGGTCTTCTGCATCTTCTTCTTGTAGACCGTGCCGGTTAGAATAATCCCCCTAACCTTGAGATGGCCGTGGAAGGGGCAGTTCGGGTCGTCGCACTCCCGCTCGGGAGGCTTAACCGGTATCCCAATATTCTTGACAACCATCTCTAAGCGGCCTCCAATCCTCCAGCCCCCTAATCACGGGTAAATAAAAGCCTTAAACACCTCGGAATCGCGAAGCTCCTCTGGCGTTATGGAAAGGAGCCTCATCCGCGTTTTCAAGCGCCGGCGCGAACATTTATATAACCTAGAGTGATGAGGTGCATCGATGAGGAGGGTTCGTTTAGGCTTCGTCCCCCTCCATCGCTATCCCTTTGACGAGAAGTGGGGAGCTGAGATAAGAAGTAGGATAATCGAGGAGATTTCGAAGATCCCGCATATAGAGCTGATATACCCCGATGAGAGGCTAACGAGGCTCGGCCTAGTATGGGATGATCGGGATGCCGAGAAGGTCATAAACCTGTTTAAGGAGAAGAACCCCGAGGGGCTGCTGATAGGAACTATGACGTTCGGAGACGAGCTCGCGGGAGCGAGGGTTGCGGAGGAGTTCAGGGATCTTCCTATAGCGGTTTTCGGCACGAAAGAGCCCGACTATCTTCCAGGAGGATTTAGGAGATCCGACTCCTTCTGCGGAACCCTATCCCTAAGCTCAGCCCTATACCGTAGGGGGATACCCTTCACCTTTCTCGGGATAATCTTCCCGGAAGAGGAGGCTTTTCGAAGAGGGCTGGACAGATTCGCCAGATCAACGGCGATAGCCAGCAGATTCATCGGAGCTAGAGTCGGGCTTATCGGCCCGCGCCCCGAGAGGTTCGAGACCGTTACGTTTAATGAAGCCCTGATGGCCAAGAGATTTAAGCAGAGGGTAATCCACAAGTCCCTTTACCCGATAATCGAGGAGGCTAAGAATCTGAGGGACGATGATCCGGAGGTCGCTCGAGTCGTGGACGAGATGAAGAAGATGGCGGATGTCTCGAAGATCTCATCCGAGAACCTGCTGAAGATGGCTAAGCTGGAGGTAGTCTTGAGAAGGCTGGCTGAGCAGAGCGGATTATCGGCGATGGGCGTTAGATGCTGGACGGAGTTCCAAAGATATTACGGGATAAGCATATGCTTCATCATGGGGAGGCTGACTCAATCCGGAATACTCTCCGCATGCGAGACTGATATCTACGGAGCGCTAACCATGCTAATCCAGTATGAAGCCTCGATTGAAACCACTCCGCCGCACTTCATAGACTGGACGATCCAGCACCCGAAAGATCCGAACGTCTTCCTAGCGTGGCACTGCGGCAACGCTCCCCCCAGCTGGCTTGCTCACGATGCACCCCGATCCTAAGATATCACAGTATACTCTACCGAGACGTAGGGATTGAGAGATCGTACGGCACGGCCGAGTTCAGGCTGAGACCGGGCCCCGTAACCATTTGTAGGCTAGCTGAGTATGGTGGGGAGTTTAAGATGCTGATAACCAAAGGGGAGGCTCTAGAGGAAGCGGGAGAATTTAGGGGGAGCTGGGTATGGGTTAGGGTCCCCGATCTAGAAAAGCTGTATAGAACCTTAGTCGAGGAAGGATTCGTTCACCACGCAAGCATGATCCACGGAGATTACGTTGAGCCGATAAAAGACGCGTGCAAGCTACTCGGCATAAGGCCAGTCATAGTCTAGCCTTGAACTTCAAACTTGAAAGCTGATGCCGGCCGTCGAGAAGCTCGAACTTCAACACAATACTAAAACCGGAACACGCTTAGCGGAGAAAAAGATGGAATGTTGGAGGTTTAGTAGGAGAGTTTCAGGATCTTCTTCCACTCCTTTGTCAGCTCGCGCGTGGCGGTC
>JAPDJZ010000112.1 GCA_029258815.1 archaeon | reverse complement strand
ATTTTTCAGGCTAGGTTATGCTGCGGCTCTATCTTTCATACTGCTGATAATATTAAAGATATTGTTTACGATTTTAGCATTCCGATTAAGGGAGGTGTACTATGAATGAAAAAGAAGATCATTAAAAGGCTCTTGATTTATCTGTTTGTCGTTTTAGCAAGTATTTGGGCTGCTTTTCCCTTTTACTGGGCATTGACTACGTCGTTCAAAAGCAAGGCAGACGTATTTAAGCCGCTCTTCATACCATTTATTCAATTCCAGCCAACATTAGAAAACTGGTTGAGTGAAGCAATGTTGAGAGGTGAGGTCATAATGTTGGGGCTTAGGAATAGCTTAATCGCGGCCTGTACGAGTGCAGTATTGTGTGTTATATTGGGTGGAATGGCTGGATATGCTTTAGCGAGATTTAAGTTTAGGAGATGGAAAAATAGGGACATTATTATTTGGTTTTTCTCATTAAGGTTTCTTCCTCCAATAGCGGTAGCTATTCCTTTCTTCCTGATCTTCATGAATATGGGCCTAATAGATAATGTCCTTAGCCTTATACTATCTTATACTGTTTTCTTCATGCCTTTCTCCACGCTCGTTCTCAGGGATATCTTCAAGGGAATTCCAAGGGAGCTGGAAGAATCAGCATTAGTAGATGGTTGTAGCTGGTTTAGTGCTTTCAGAAGAATCGCGCTGCCACTTGCAGCACCCGGATTGATAGCTGCTTTCATAATATGCTTCGCATTGGCTTGGAATGAGTTCCTCTTTGCATTGATTCTTACTTATCGGAATGCTACTACAATACCGGTGGTAATAGCCGGTGCAGAGCATTCTCAAGGAGTAGACTTCTGGTATATTTGCACTCGAAGCGTTATAGCAATAACTCCTCCTGTGATTCTGGCAACACTTGTCCAAAAATGGCTGGTTAGCGGATTAACTTTAGGGGCTGTAAGAGGTGCTAGGTGAGCTGTACAAAAGAAATACTATTTTTCCAGTATGAACTGAGTATGAGACAAGAAATTGTAATGGTACTTGAAAATACGAAAGTTTTTCAGGTAATAATATTCATCTTATGAGCTTAGGGCATCCGAGACAACCGATATTTCTAGCTTTGACTGAGAGTATGTGAATTTCAGTACGATTATTCATCAGAAATACTATAAGAATACCATTCCATACATCACCACTCTGGTTCACAAAATCTCCAGTACATGTTATTCGCAAAGTCTTTCTATATTTTGTGGAATTAGTAGAGATGCCTTCTTCCTCAGATTTGCAATCTTATGTTGGTTGATAGAGTTAAAGTGTATTTAGATATGAGAACATCTCCAGAATTCTTCAAATGTATTATAAGTAAATCTTCATTTTCACCTTCAATGAGATTAACATACTCTATGCTTGTAAAAGTTTTATCAGGCTGTTCATTTGGTAGATAAAGAAGTGGTTGAATTAGCAATAGTCCTATAGTGGCTACAAGTAGCACGATAATTAGAATAAGTAATTTATACGATGAGGCTGAGTCTTCTTTTCGAGGAATCATATCTTGATTCCAGAATATAATGATCGCCGATCTTAATAATGTATTTTTCCTGTTTCTCAGTTTAAATAAGTCATTAAAAAATTAAATTGATTCACAATTTCAGCACCGAACTTAAAGCTAGATAGCGATTCTAATATTAAATGATAGGAACGTCAGTTAATCTACCTATTATTTTGCCTCACTCTTAGCTTCGGTTGGCAGCATGACATGGATTGTTCCGTCTTCATCTTTTCTTATCAATACGGTTATTCTTCTTGGTGGTTTTTCGGCTCCTCTGTTCCAGACTGCTTTGTTTACTCCTTCGGAGATTTTTACGTTTTCTCCCTTCATGTGCCTCCGGGCGAATTCTTTGATTATTCTTATCGCTTTCTTGGCTCTCCTAGTCTTGGATGCTTCATAGGCGTCTCTCAGAGGTATCATGTAAAGCCTTTCAAGCTCCCCTCTGCTCATTTTTCCTCGATCACCTCCCTAAGGCTTTATCCTACCCCTTCTCCAGTGCCTCCTCTTCGCGTGGAATCTGACGGCGCCTTTAGTTTTCACCATAACCCACGCCGGCACCGGCCAAGCTCTCTTCATCGCCCTCGCGAGCTTCTTCTTCAAAACCAGCGTCCTAATTGTCATATTCCCGAAGCCTTCAGCTAGATCCCGAAATTGGTAATTTAAGGATTATTCCCTGGAGGGGCCGCCCCGCCCGGGAAGCCTATAGCCTCCTTATCCTTATGGAGCGCCTTGAGGTGAGCTTGCTTAGAATGGCTTTAAGCTCGTCGTCGGTTATCGGGAGCCTCACCCTCCCGCTGTTCGCCAGCTGAATTAGCTGCTCCTCGAGCTGAGCTACTAGCTCGGGCTTGATAAGCCTAAGGTTCGCGAGCCTCTGCCTGGCCTCCGGGGTTAGTATAACCCTCATCGCGGCCTGCCTCTCAGCCTCCCTCCGAAGCCTCTCCTCTTCCTCCTCCATCTTCTTCCGGAGCTCGGCCATCTTCCTAGCCTTCAGCCTCTCGAGCTCTTCATCGCTGAAATCTTCGGCCATCCCCTTCTCGGAGAATCAGTATGATAGAATCAGCTTATGAGCTTTTGTCCGGCCGAGGAACCTCTTCCAGCGCTCTAAGGAGTAGCTCAAGGAAGGCTAGAAGGCTTTTTGCGAGGCCGGATACCCGGGGGTTCTATACACGTTCCTGTAAAATATCCGGCATCTTCTCAGAATGTTTTAAATAATGTTGTAAAGTTCTTTACACGTCATGAGGTCGGCGAGGATCTCTAGGCGGAGGTTTCTCGGGGTTGCGAAGGAGGCGGCCATCGGAGGAGTGGTCGCGGCCGGGCTCGCGGGAGCCGTCGCGGGATACCTCGGCGGAGCCTCCTCGGTAGCCCCGGAGACCAAGACGGTTACCGAGACCGTAACCCGGAAAGCCGAGGCCAAGCCCCTGAAGGTCGGCTACGTCTACGTCGGCCCGGTTGGGGATTACGGCTGGAGCTATGGCCACGATCGGGGTAGGAAGTGGGCTGACGAGCGGTTCGGGCTGCCGATCGAGAGCTTTTACCTCGAGAAGGTGCCTGAGGCTGAGGTCGGGGGCGCGATAGAGACCCTGATAGGCAAGGGGGCTGACCTGATAATAACCACGAGCTTCGGCTACATGGATCAAACCGCCGAATACGCGGAGAAGTATCCGGACAAGTACTTCGTCCATATCAGCGGGTATAGGAGCGGGGCTGCCGGAAACGCTCCCCAGAACATGAGCGCGGCCTTCGCCGAGTTCTACCAGCTATACTACCTGAACGGGTTGGCCGCCGGGGCCGTAACCGAGAGCGGGGTCGTCGGATACGTCGCCGCCTTCCCGATACCGGAGGTCGTTAGGCATATCAACGCGTTCGTCCTCGGAGCGAACTACGCTTACAAGAAGCGGACCGGGAAAAACATCAAGGCTCACGTCGAGTGGATCTTCAACTGGGTCGCTCCGGATAAGGCTAGAAGCGCCGCGATAGCCCTGATCGAGGAGAAGAACTGCGACGTCCTCGCGTTCACCGAGGATACTCCCTCGGTCCTCCAAGTAGCCGAGGAATACCAGAAGAAGGAGAAGAAGGTCTGGAGCTTCAGCCACTACAGCGATATGAGGGAATATGGGCCCAAGGCTCATCTAACGGGCCAGATAGCGAACTGGGGCCCGATCTACCTAGACTTCTACCGGATGGTCTCGACCAAGAGCTGGATCTCGGTCGATATCTGGGGCAGGATAGGCGATTACATCCCCTACCGGTGGAGGAAGCCCGTCGAGGAGAGCACGGCCGGTCAGCCTGAGGGAGTCGTGTATCTCGCTCCCCTAAATCAGGCCATACCCGAGGAGTGGAGGGCCGAGATAAAGAGGAGGTATGAGGAGATGAAGGAGCTTCTCTTCGAGCCGTTCAGCGTCGAAGGCAACCTAGGCGAGCCGATAAGGGATCAGAGCGGCGAGGTTAGGATAAGCGGATCCGAGCGCGCCGACCACCAGATGCTCTGGAGCATGGATTGGCTCGTCGAATACGTGGAGGAGCCGCTGCCGAAGGTCAAGGAGCCGCTCAGGCAGGCTTTTCCCCTCCCCTTCCTTTATTTCCCCCGGCTTGGAAGGTGTTCTGGGCTTGGAGCCACTCGTTAAACTTCGCGGGATCGTGAAGAGGTTCCCCGGGGTCGTCGCGAACGATCGCGTGGACTTCAAGCTTAGGCGCGGCGAGGTTCACGCCCTGCTGGGGGAGAACGGGGCAGGCAAGACGACGCTGATGAACATACTCTACGGCCTCTACCAGCCCAACGAGGGGGAGATCTACGTTAAGGGTAGGAAGGTTAGGCTTAGGTCTCCGAGGGACGCGATCGACCTCGGGATAGGGATGGTTCACCAGAACTTTAGGCTTATCGAGCCTCACACGGTTCTCGAGAATATAATCCTGGGATTGAGGGAGCCGGGGATAAGGATAGACTTCGAAAGGCACGCGGAGAGGATTAGGCTTCTAGCCGAGAAATACGGCTGGAGGATAGATCCCTGGATGAGGGTTTGGCAGCTCTCGGCCGGGGAGAAGCAGCAGGTAGAGCTTCTGAAGATACTGTACAGGGGCGCGGATATACTGATCCTCGACGAGCCTACCTCGGTCTTAACCCCTCACGAGACCCGGATGCTCTTCAAGGCTCTGAGGAGGATGGCCGGGGAGGGGAAGGGCGTGATATTCATCACCCACAAGCTCGGGGAGGTTATGGAGATAAGCGATAGGGTAACCGTGATGCGGAGAGGCCGGGTCGTCGTAACGAAGAGCACCAAGGAGACGAGCCCCGAGGAGCTTGCATACTACATGGTAGGCAGATCCGCGACCCTCGACTTTGGGGGGGTCGAATTCGCCCCCGGCGAGGTCGTGGCCGAGGTAATAGATCTCGAAGCCCTAAGCGATAAAGGCGTCCCAGCCCTGAGGAAGGTTAGCCTAGCGGTTAGGAGCGGCGAGATCCTCGGGATAGCGGGCGTTAGCGGAAACGGCCAAGTCGAGCTGGCCGAGGTCATAGTCGGATTAAGGAAGGCCACGGGCGGAAAAGTGATCATAAGCGGGATCGACGCGACGAATAAGAGCACGAGGGAGATAATCGAGCTCGGCGTCGCCTACATCCCCCCAGAGAGCGTGAGATGGGGGATAATACCGGAGATGCGGGTCGTCGACAACCTCTTCCTAAAAGCCTACCGATATCCCCCATACTCCAGTAAACTCATCCTGAACTGGGGGAGGATGTTCGAGAAAGCCGAGGAGCTCGTGAAAGAGTATGAGATAGTAACCCCGAGCGTCCACGCGAAGGCGAGATCGCTCTCCGGGGGAAACCTCCAGAGGCTCGTCCTAGCCAGAGAGCTTTCAGGGCTCATAGGAGAGGGCATTCCAAAGCTCATAGTCGCGGCCTACCCGACGAAGGGGTTGGACGTCAGAGCGACGAACTTCGTCCATAAGACGCTTCTCAGGTATAGGAGGCTCGGAGCCGGGATCCTATTCATATCGGAGGATCTTGATGAGATCATGATGCTGAGCGATAGGATAGCGGTCATGTTCGAGGGCAGGATAACAGGTCTCCTCGAGAGGGGGAAGGCAGATAAGGAGAAGCTCGGCCTGCTAATGTCGGAGACGGCCCCCTCCTAACCCCGGTGGCCTAGACCATGCCCACTAAGATCGAGACGAGGCTCGGGACCATTAGGATCGAGCGGAGGCTCACCTACTCGAGGCTGGCGTCGGCGGCGACAACCCTAACGGCCTTCCTCCTATCCCTGCTAGTCGTCGCCGTGATCCTCCGCGTAATAGGCTTAGATCCGGCTAGGGCGTTCGCGGTGATAGGGGAGGTCTTCCTAGTTCCCCGGCTCCTCTCCGAGAGTGTAAAGCAGTCGATCCCGATATGCCTAAGCGCACTGGGTCTCGCGATAGCCTTCAAGATGAATTACTGGAACATCGGGGCCGAGGGCCAGATCTATATGGGGATGATAGCCGCGACGGGGGTAGTCCTCCTCCACGCGTACTACAACCTCTTCCACGAGTCGATGCTCCTACCCCTAATGACGATAGCATCCTTCATCCTAGGCGGGGCGTGGTGCCTGATAACCGGGATCCTGAAAGCGAAGCTCAACGTGAACGAGATCCTAACAACCCTAATGCTGAACTACGTCGCGATACTGCTCGTAGACTACCTTGTTCACGGGCCATGGAGGGATCCCAAGGGATACGGGTTCCCGCTCTCGATAGAGTTCCCGGATCAGGCTAAGCTCCAATTCCTTTTCGGAAGCCCAGCGTGCACCGGGCTGCTCGTGGCCGTAGTGGCCGCGGCCCTAGTCTTCTGCGTTCTAGACTATACGAGGCTGGGATTCGAGATAAAGGTCGTGGGCCAGAGCCTAAGGGTTGCGAGATACGCTGGAATGAACGTCTCCAAGATAATACTCCTCGGATCCTTCCTATCCGGGGGCTTGGCCGGAGTCGGGGGGCTATCGATAGTCAGCGGGATCATAGGGAGGCTTAGACCGGGAGCCTCACCCGGATACGGGTATACCGCGATAATAGTGGCCTCGCTGGCCGGGTTAAATCCCTGGCTGGTCGTCGCCGCGAGCATCTTCTTCGGGGGGCTATTGACCGCGGGGGGAGCCCTGCAGGCGTCGATGAACATCCCGAGAGCCGCGACCCAGATGATTCAAGCGATAATCTTCCTCTTCATCCTAGTCGGCGAATTCCTCAAGCGGTATAGGATAGTCTTCGAGAGGGGTGGGAGGACGTGATCGAGTGGCTCGAATCCGCCCTGCACCTAACGGTTCAGATGGGGACAGTGTACCTGCTCGCATCTCTCGGGGAGATCTACGCGGAGAGATCCGGGATCCTGAACCTGGGGCTCGAGGGCATGATGATAATGGGAGCCGCCCTCTCCTTCATCTTCACCCTCGCCTACGGCCACCTCGCCGCGATAATCGCCTCGATCGCAGCCGGCGTGCTCATGAGCCTGATCCTCGCCGTGATGGCGATCCGCATGAGGCTGAACCAGGTCGTAACGGGCCTGGCACTAACCATGCTAGGCTTAGGCTTAAGCGGCTTCCTAGCATCGCCCGAGATCAGGAGGGGAATACTCCTAACCCTAAACCCGAATATCCCCGAGAAGCTCCTCGGGATCCAGCAAGCCCCCACGCTCCCGGAATACCCCATCCCGATCCTCTCCGAGATCCCCCTAGTCGGGGAAGCCTTCTTCCACCACAACCCGCTGGTCTACGCCTCCTACGCCGCGGCGCCCCTAATGTGGTATATCCTCTTCAAGACCCGGCTCGGCCTAAGCCTGAGATCGGTGGGAGAGGACCCGGCGGCGGCGGACTCCCTAGGAGTAAACGTCTTTCTCGTAAGATATCTCGCGACCATGATAAGCGGGGGCTTCGCCGGCCTAGCCGGAGCATACCTCTTCCTAGGGTTCCAGCCCTTCTGGAACGAGGGGATGACCGCCGGAAAGGGGTTCATAGCCCTCTCCCTGGTAATCCTCTCGACCTGGAATCCGCTTCGAGCGATTCTCGGAGCATACCTCTTCGGGGGGATCGAGACCCTCCAGTTCAGGCTGCAGCTAATGGGCTGGAAGGCTCAAAGCCCCTACTTCCTAGCCATGCTCCCCTACCTAGTCGCGATAATAACCTTAACCCTAATCTCCCTCGAGAACGTTAGGAAGAGGATAGGGGTCCCGGCCTCCCTGGGGGTCCCCTACTCGAGGGAGGAGTAGCCGAAAGCCTCTAAGAGCTCTTCTTGGGGGCCTCCACCCTCAGAACCGCCTTAGCGGCTTCTTCGAGAAGCTCGCGACCAGCCCTAGTCAAGGCCCTCCCCCTCCGATCCCGCTTCTCAACGAGCCCGGCCTCCTCGAGCTGCTGGAGAATCCTCCGGATAACCGCGCCGCTACCCCTAGCGAACTTCGGAGGCCTATGCCCCCTCCTATGCCTACCGCCGTAAAGCTTCCTAAGCCTAGAAACCCCGAGGGGCCCCTTGAGGTAGAGCTTCCTCATGATCGCCGCGGCCCTAACATACCACCAGTCCGGATCTTGGGGAGGCCTCTCCTTGTGGACGCCCGTCTTGACGAACATAGCCCAGGGGGGAGGCTCGATAACCCTATTCTCCTTGAAGTAGGTCGCGACCTTCTCGATAAGCCTCGTGGGATCAGCGAGCTGCACGCCGGACACCATCCGCGCTACTACGCTGAGGGGGGCCTACTTTTAGGCATTATTCCGGCCTCCCCTAGCGGGCCTCCCCCCTAAAAAGACGAGCCGCGGCTGCCAACCTTTTTATGACGTTAAGAGTTTTGTGGAGCCGGGAGAAGCCGTGAGCTATCTGATGGGCGTTGACCTCGGAACGTCGAGCGTTAAGGTTATCGTCATGGACGAGGACGGGAAGATACTCGCCCAAGCCTCCGAGAAGTATCCCATCCTAACCCCCTCACCCGGCTGGGCTGAGCAGGATCCCGATCGATGGTGGCTCGCGGCGATGAGCGCCATTAGGAGGGCTCTCCAATCCCCCAACCTAGATCGAGCCGAGGTCAAGGCCATAGGCTTCTCGGGTCAGATGCATGGAACGGTCCTCCTAGATAGATCGCTCAAGCCCCTAAGACCCGCGATAATCTGGGCTGATTCCAGAAGCAGCCGCCAGTGCGAGAAGATTCGCAGGAAGCTGGGGGAGGAGAGGATAGTCAAGATACTATCTAATCCGATAATGCCGGGCTTCATGGCGCCCTCCCTCCTCTGGGTGAGGGAAAACGAGCCCTCCATCTACGAAAAGGCCCATAAGGTGATCCTGCCGAAGGATTACATCCGCTTCAAGCTCACCGGAGACCTAGCGACCGACATCTCGGACGCGTCAGCAACCCTGCTTTTCGACGTTAGGAGGAGGCGCTGGTCGGAGGAGGTGATCTCCGAGCTGGGATTCCGCGAAGACCTCTTCCCGGAGCCTCGGGAGTCGGCCGAGGTCGTCGGGGAGCTATCACGGGAGTCGGCCGAGGAGCTATCGCTCGATAAGAGCGTCGAGGTCGTTGCGGGTGGAGGGGATTCGCCCGTGAGCGCGGTCGGCTGCGGGCTGATAAGAGCCGGGATGGTCTCGGCGAACATCGGGTCTGCCGGCCAGGTCTTCGCGGTTCTAGAGGAGTTCAGGACCGATCCGAGGCTGAGGATACATACGTTCTGCCACGCGGTTCCGGATACGTGGTATATGCAGGGCGCGATACTCTCGGCGGGGATAACCCTCGACTGGTTCATCGAAAAACTGGGATTGAAGAGCCTTCTCGAGCGGATGGGCTTAAACCCATACGATGAGCTGGTGGAGGAGGCTGGTCGAGTTCGCAGGGGATCGGAGGGCTTAATATTCCTGCCCTATCTCTTGGGCGAGCGGTCGCCGCACATGGATCCCGACGCCAGGGGGGCGTTCGTAGGTCTTAGCCTAACCCACGGGCGCGCGCATCTAGTGAGGGCCGTGATGGAGGGAGTCGCGTTCGCCTTAAGAGATTCTCTGGAGATCTTGAGGGAGCTGGGGGTGGCCGTAGGCGAGATAACCATTAGGGGCGGAGGCGGTAGGATAGGGCTGTGGAGGCAGATAATAGCGGACATCTTCAACTGCCGGGTAAAGACCGTGGCGGTCGAGGAGGCGGCCTTCGGCGCGGCGATCCTAGCGGGGATCGGGGCGAAAATATATAGAGGGTTCGAGGACGCCATTAAGAAGACCGTTAGGATGAGAGAGGCCTGCGAGCCGAGCCCGGAGCGCGGAGTATACGACGAGCTCTACGAAGTCTATAGAAGCCTGTATCCCGCATTAAGGAATCAGCTTCACAGCCTAGCCTCGATCCAAAAACGGCGGGGCTAACCGGGATAGCTCCGAGAAAATTTTTAAGAGGTAACTCCTCCGAGAGGTGGAGATCATGCCGCTTTTCAGGGGATGGTATTCCCAAGACGGGTGGAGAACGAAGCTCGTATTAATCAATAGGGTTGACGAGCCCGCGAACCTGAGGATAAAGCTCTTCAGGGGCGAGGACGGCCCCCTGCTCGCGAGCTTCAGGCTTAGGCTTAAGCCCAAGGAGATTCGCTTCTACTCTCTGGATAGGGTTAAGCGCGTTGCTGGAGAGGCTGGGATAGTGCTGATAGACTCGGATAAGCCCGTCTTCTGCGGCGGCCATCTAATCAACCTGAAGGACGAGATGAAGGTGCTGGATTACAGGCTTCCGAGGATAGATGAGCCGCAATCCTGCTGCTAGCCCCTCGGGCCATGTCGCCGGAGAAGATCGAGGTTAAGGTATCTTTCAAGCCGGAGGAAGATGCCATCCTCGCCAGAGCCGGCGGAAAGCCCCCCATAAGCCTAAAGCTCTCCGATCAGTCGATAGCCCCCCTAGAGCTCGCCTTAATCTCCCTCGGGGCGTGCGCCGCCCTAGACGCGTATAAGCTTCTCTCGATTAGGGGAGGGCTCGTCGACGAGATCAGCGTTGATGTCGTGATGGAGAGATCTGGCGGGGGAGCCGCCCGCGCCGTCGAGCTCAGGTTCGCGATAAGGGCTGACAGGGTTGGGAGGAGGGAGGCCGAGGAGGTGATAACGCGCTCCATCGAGAAATACTGCAGCGTCGGGGAGCTATTCAGGGAAGCTCTCGAACTCGATGTGAAGGTGAGGCTGCTCAAGAAGAGGCGGCCCTCCTCCTCAGCTTCCTCTCCCTAACGGCTGGAATCCGCTTAACGTATCCGCAGTAGTTGCATCGGATTACGACGTGGGTGCTCCTCCTATCCCTAACCCTAACCGTGAAAGATCCGGGGATGTAGAACGGCGTTCCGCACTTCCTGCAGATAAGCCTCCTATACCTCACCGGGATCCTTATCCTAGCCTTCCGAGCGATTCTCAGGGCGAGCCTCCCAGCCTCCCTAGCCAGCTCGGGCCTCTCCTCGGCATGCCTCCTCGCAAACTCCATAAGCCTCGCGATCCTATCTAGGGCAATGCGCCTAACGTCCCTCAAAGCGGCTCTAACGAGGATCCCGGCAGCCCGAGCCTTAAACCTAGCCTCGGAAAGGCCTAGAATCGAGAAGCTGGCTCTAGTTATCGTGGAAGCCGCGATCGAGCTTGTTCCCGAGGAACTTTGGGATCACCCGGCCGTTAGAGCCTACGCGGCGAGGAGGGGGAGGAGGCCCGGGGAAATTCTCTTGGATAGAAGCTATCACCACGCGGCGATGAGGAAGCTTCCGGAGGCCGAGAAGCGGGGGAGGCCCGACATAGC